>NZ_LIQY01000003.1 GCF_001418495.1 Streptomyces pathocidini
GCGGCCGTCGCGGTGGCCGCGGTGGTCGCGTTCCTGGTCGCCGACGGCGGCTCCGGCGCCGGCGGTCCGCGCCCGCTGACGACGGATGAGGCGAGCCGGCTGGCGATCACGCGATTCCGCAACTACCAGGCGCAGGGCCGCGCGGTGACGATGACCGTGCCGGGCACTGCCGGCGGGCTGACCGTCACCGGGTCCGTCGACTACCGGCGCAAGGTCGGTTACGGCGTGGTGCACGGCACCGGGCGCGACAAGTCCAGCGACGGGCTGATCCAGTGGACGCCCACCTCGGTGCACGTCCGCCCGATGGCGGACGCCCCGGCGCACGCACCCGCGTCGCCGCCCCGTTCGGGCTGGTACGACCGTCCGCTGCTGTTGTCCGGCAGCGCGCTGGACACCTCCCTGTCCATCGCGCTCGGTCTCGGCGGCGACCGGCCGGACAACGCCGAACTGCTGCCGCAGAACGGCGCCGCCTGGTGGGGGCGGGAGCGGGTGGACGGGCGCTGGGTGGACGTCATGGCGGGGCCGTCCTCCCCTGACCGCTCCGGTACGGCGGGCAACGTGCGCTACTGGATCGGCTCCGACGGCACCATGTACCGGGTCCGCGTCGGCGTGGGTTCGCAGCCGGAGCCGGTAGTCATCGACTTCGGCACCCACCAGTACGTTCCGGTCAAGCCGGTATCCGGAACCACCCCGACCCGGTAGCCGCCGTTCAGGACGTCTGATTCAGGACGTCTGCACCCGCGCGTTCGCGGCGAGCAGGGACGCCGGCGGCAGCCGGATGTCCGCCGTCTTCGGCAAGGCCGGGACGGACGGGACAGCGGTGGCGCCCGCGGTGGCGGCGTCGGGCAACTGCGCCTGCGGAGCAGGCGCCGCGACCTCGGTGAACGGGATGCCACCGGGTGCCGTCGGCGCCGCCCACGTGCCGGCCGGCGAGGACCCCCCGGCCGGCAGCGGGCAGGCCGCAGTCGTCGCGAGCCGGGCGGGCACGGTGGTGCGCAGCTCGTTGCCCCGCAGGCAGTTGCCTCTTCCCCGCGTGGCGGTGGGGAACGTCCAGCCGACGTCGACGCCGTTTCCGGTGAACGTGTTGTCCACGATCTGGTTGCCGACCGGAGGCAGGTCGGCGGTCGCGGTGATCACCAGCCCGGCGTTGCGGTTGCCGGCGATGCGGTTGCGGATGAACCGGTTGTCGCTGCCGCCGTCGATGCCGGCGCCGGTGCCCCACCCGCCGTCGGCCTGTTCCGGGGTGGCCCTCTGCTGGTTGGCGGCGATCAGGTTGCCCGCGATGACGGCGCCCTTCTGCGGGAGTAGCTTCTCCTGGTGGTCGGAGTTGGTGGTGAGTCCGACCCGGTTGCCGACCAGGCGGTTGCCGACCACGTACATGTCCTCGCTGGCGTTGGTGCCTTCGTAACCGACCGCGTTGAGTTCGGCGACGTTGTCCCGCACCACGATGTTGCAGGGCTTGCACTGGCCGACATAGATCCCCGAGTCGGCGCTGCCCGACGCGTACGAGTGCTCGATGACACCGTTCTGGGCGGAGAACGCGTAGATGCCGTACAGACCGTTGCGGGTCGCGGTCACGTGGGAGACCAGGAACGACTTCAGGAAGGTGACGGGCTCGTCGCCGGTGTCGTAGCCGCCGCTTCCCCCCGGCAGGCCGGCGGCCGCCTTCGCCGAACCGGTGATCAGGACCCCGTTCTGCGTGTTGTTCTCCACGGTCAGGTTCTGCACGGCCACCCCGGGCGCCGAGACGACGACGCCGTTCGGCCGCTGCAACTGCCCGTCGATGACGACCTTGTCCCGGGACAGGCCGCGAAGAGTGAGGCGCGCCGTGTCGATCCTCACCGACTCGCGGTACACGCCCGGCGCGACCAGCACCAGGTCACCGGGTTGAGCCAAGGACACCGCAGCCGAGATCGTCGGGGCATCGGCAGGTACTCGGATCGTCACCTGCGCACCGGCCGGACGGCCGCCTTTGCTTGATCCGCCATCGCCGCTGCCGCAGCCTGCTACCAGGGTCAGCGTGCCCACTACCGCCGCCACCACGCGAAGAGCTAATCGAGCCATGATCCCAGTCTGGCATGACGCCCAATTCCACGCCAGAATCGCGAGGTTGACCCCGCACGCGCGCTTCGGGTGTGGCACTCTGCACCCCATGCGTCGAGCCGATCACCACCCGTCACGCCGCACGTTCCTCGACGTCACCGGCGCCATGATGGCCGCAGGTCTGACCGCCGGGTGCACATCGGACTCCGCCCGGCCGGGCCGGCACGCCCCTCCCGCAGGGGCCACGCCTATGCCGGTTGCGGCGACGGGCCGCCATCAGGCAGGCATCACGATCCCCCAACCGGCCCAGCCCAACCTGCTCGCCGTGGTGGCCGACCTCGGTGCCACCGTGGCTCCCGGCCCGCTACTGGCCGAACTCGGCCAGGCCATCCGCACACTCACAGCGGGGACCGATACGCGGCTGATGGGCCTGCCGCCGGGCGACCTCACCGTGACCGTCGGCGTGGGCCCCCGGCTGGTGCGCACGGCCGGTGCCTCGCTGCCCGGCGCGGCCGACCTCCCGCGATTCTCCCGCGAGCGGATCGCCTCGCCAGCACGCGGCGGAGACCTGCTGGTACAGATCTGCGCCGGTGACGCGCTGCTCTTACCGGTCGTCGCCGCCGCGCTTCTGGACCAGGCCGGTGACCGCATCCGCGAACGCTGGCGCCAGTCCGCACGTCGCGGTGCGAACGTGTCCGTCGGCAACGGCCTCACCGCGCCACGCAACCCGCTCGGTTTCATCGACGGCATCGTGGGCCCGCACACGACCGCCGCACAACAACGCGACCTGTGGCTGGCGGGGCCCCCTGCGGTCGCCGGCGGCACCCTTGCCGTACTGCGGCGCATGGAACTCGACCTGCCGCGGTTCGCCGCCCTGTCCGTAGCCGAACAGGAAGCGGTCTTCGGACGGCGCCGGGCCAGCGGCGCCCCCCTCTCCGGCGGCACCGTCGCCTCAAGCCCGGAACTCGGAGCCAAGACACCCGACGGGCGCTATCTCGTCCCCGCCAACGCCCATGTGCGCAGGGCGAACCCCACCGTGGTCGGCGCCGGCCTCATGCTCCGCCGCTCCTACAGCACCGACGAGCCCGCCCCCGGCCTGCTCTTCATCAGCTTCCAGAACGACCTGCGGACCTTCACCGCCACTCTCGCCCACATGGACACCTCCGACGCGCTGCTGCCCTTCACCACCACAACCGCCAGCGCGACCTTCCTGATCCTCCCCGGCTTCGACCGGCAACACCCGCTCGGTTCCCAGCTGTTCGGCTGACCCCGTTCGACTTGAGTGCGCCCGATCGCGTTCAACTTGAGTGCGCTGATCACGTTCGACTCGAGCGCGAGGAGGCCGTGATGTCTTACGCCACCCGTCGATTCGAGCCCAGACGGGAGGGGCGCCGGGTCAACACGCTTATCGCAGCGAAGGGTTCACCGGGGATTTGGGCGCGCCCGTATTCCCGGCACGTTAATTCGTAATTAATGTATTGAGCGCGCGGCGGTGACCAGGCGCGGCGTGCGGCAGGCGACCGACGACCCGAAGGTGCACGGCGACATGACGACGGCAGACCAGCGGATCCACTTCGGCGGCGACTACAACCCCGAGCAGTGGCCCGAGGAGGTGTGGGCCGAGGACACCCGGCTGATGAAGGAGGCCGGGGTCACCATGGTCACGGCCGGGATCTTCTCCTGGGCCAGGGTCGAACCCCGGCCGGGGGAGTACGACTTCGGCTGGTTCGACCGCGTCATGGACAACCTGGGCGACGCCGGCATCCGCGTCTGCCTCGCCACCATGACCGCCTCCCCGCCACCCTGGCTCTCCCGCCTCCACCCCGAGGTCCTCCCCGAGACGGAGGACGGCCGCCGCAAGTGGCCCGGCGGCCGCCAGCACTACTGCCCCTCCAGCCCCGTCTACCGCGAGTACGCCACCCGCCTCGTCGAGCGCCTCGCCACCCGCTATGCCGACCACCCGGCCCTGGACACCTGGCACGTCGGCAACGAGTACGGCTGCCACACCCGCCAGTGCTACTGCGACGTCTCCGCCGCCGACTTCCGCCGCTGGCTCCGCGAGCGCTACGGCACCGTCCAGGCGCTCAACTACGCCTGGTCCACCGCCTTCTGGTCCCAGCGCTACGACACCTTCGACGAAGTCCTGCCGCCCCGCCTGGCGCCCACCTTCGCCAACCCCGCCCAGCAGCTCGACTACTGGCGCTTCGGCGACGACGCCCTGCGCCAGTGCTACCTCGCGGAGTACGAGGTGCTGCGCCGCGTCACCCCCGGCGTGCCCATCACCACCAACCTGATGCCGCACCACAAGCCGGTCGACGCCTTCGCCTGGGCAGAGCACCAGGACGTCATGTCCCTCGACCACTACCAGGACCCCTACGACCCACGGACCCACCTGCCCGCCGCCTACAACTTCGACCTGATGCGCTCCGCCCGCGAAGGACAGCCCTGGATGCTGCTGGAGCAGGCCCCCAGTGCCGTCAACTGGCGGGCCCGCAACAGCCCCAAGAAACCCGGCACCATGCGGCTCTGGAGCTGGCAGGCCGTAGCCCAGGGCGCCGACGCGGTGCTGTACTTCCAGTGGCGCCAGTCGCGCGGCGGCGCCGAGAAATACCACTCCGCGATGGTCCCCCACGCCGGAACCGGCACCCGCGTCTTCCGCGAGGTCTCCGACCTCGGCCGCGAGCTGGCCTCCGTACCGGACATCGCCGGGACTCGCTCCCGCGCGAACGTGGCGCTGCTGACCGACTGGAACAGCTGGTGGGCGCTCGAACTCGACTCCCACCCCTCCAGCGCCCTCGACCAGTCCGCGATCAACCGCGCCCACCACCAGGCCCTCTTCGACGCCGGTGTCGCCTGCGACATCGTCCCGCCCCACCGCGTACTCGACCGCTACCAGCTCGTCGTCGTGCCCAACCTCTACCTGCTGAGCGAGGACAACGCGGCCCGCCTGGCCGCCTACGTCGAGCGCGGCGGGCACCTGGTCGTCTCCTTCTTCTCCGGCATCGTCGACACGTGCGACCGCGTCCACCTCGGCGGCTACCCCGCCCCGCTGCGCCGCCTGCTGGGCCTGCGCATCGAGGAGTTCTGGCCGCTGGCCGAGGGCGAAACCCTCTCCGTACACGGCGAGTTGAACGGCAGCGCCGACCTGTGGTCCGAGGCCATCGACCTGGAAGGCGCCGAGGCCGTGGCCGTCTTCGGGGACGGCGAGCTGGCCGGCCGCCCCGCCGTCACCCGGCACGCGTACGGCGAAGGCACCGCCTGGTACATCGGCACCCGCCTCGACCCCGCCGCCCTGCGCACCCTCATGGACCGGGCCCGCGAGGCGGCCGGCGTCGCGCCCGTACTGCACGGGCTGCCCGAGGGCGTCCAGGCCACCGTTCGCCAGGGCGAGGACGGCCGCCGGTTCCTCTTCCTGCTCAACCACGGCACCTCAGACGCCACCGTCGAACTGCCCGAGCCGATGCGCGACCGGCTGCGCCCCGGCACCGGCGATACCACCGCCGTGCCACTCCCGCCCCGCGGCGTCGCGGTCCTCCAGCCCACCGACCATTTCCCTGGAGCCCTCACGTGAAGATCACCCGGGTCGAGACCTTCGCCGTGCCCCCGCGCTGGCTGTTCTGCCGGATCGAGACGGATGACGGGGCCGTCGGCTGGGGCGAGCCCGTCGTCGAGGGCCGGGCCGACACCGTGCGCACGGCCGTGCACGAACTCGCCGGGCAGTTCCTGATCGGCGCGGACCCGCGGCGCATCGAGGACCACTGGCAGCTGATGACCAAGGGCTCCTTCTACCGCGGCGGCCCCGTACTCTCCAGCGCGGTCGCCGGCCTCGACCAGGCCCTGTGGGACATCGCCGGCAAGACCCTCGGCGCCCCCGTCCACCAACTCCTCGGCGGCCCCGTACGCGACCGGGCGCGCGCCTACTGCTGGGTGGGCGGCGACGAGCCCGCCGCCGTACGGGACCAGGTCGCCGCCCAGGTCGAGGCCGGGTTCACCGCGGTGAAGATGAACGGCTCGGGCCGGATGAACCGGCTGCCGAACGTCGCCGAGCTGAGCGAGGTCGCGGCCCGGGCCCAGGCGGCCCGCGAAGTCCTCGGCCCCGGGCGGGACTTCGCGGTCGATTTCCACGGCCGTTTCTCCGCCGCGGGCGCCGTCAGGGCCGTTGCCGCCCTGGAGCCGTACGCCCCGATGTTCGTCGAGGAGCCCGTACTGCCCGAGTACACGCACCTGCTAGGCCGCGTGACCGCCTCGACCACCCTTCCGATCGCCACCGGCGAGCGGCTGTTCAACCGTACGGACTCCCTCCCCGCGCTCCAGGCAGGGGCCGCGGTGCTCCAGCCGGACCTCTCGCACGCGGGCGGCATCTCCGAGTGCCGCCGGATCGCCTCCCTCGCCGAGACCTTCGACGCGGCGATCGCCCCGCACTGCCCGCTGGGCCCGCTCGCCCTGGCCGCCAGCCTCCAACTCGCCTTCTGCACACCGAACTTCCTCATCCAGGAACAATCCATCGGCATCCACTACAACACGGGCGCCGAACTCCTCGACTACATCGCCGACCGCGAGGTCTTCCGCTTCCACGACGGCCATCTGCTCCGCCCGACCGGCCCCGGGCTCGGCGTGGAGATCGACGAGAAGGCGGTCCGGAAGGCGGACGGCTCGGCGA
>NZ_LIQY01000030.1:0-7858 GCF_001418495.1 Streptomyces pathocidini
GTACATCACCGCGATCCGGTCGGCGGTCTCCAGCAGCAGGGACAGGTCGTGGGTGATGAAGACGACCGAGAAGCCCAGCGTGCGCTGGAGGCGGATGAGTTGGCGCAGGATCTGCCGCTGCATGACGACGTCGACCGCGGTGGTCGGCTCGTCCATCACCAGCAGGTCGGGTTCGCACACCAGGGCCAGGGCGATGGTGGCGCGCTGCCGCATGCCGCCGGACAGCTCGTGGGGGTAGTCCGCGAGGCGGCCGGCCGGGATGCCGACCAGTTCGAGCATGCGGGCCGAGCGCTCGCGCGCCTCGGCCTTGGAGATCTTCCGATGGGCGCGCAGCGCGTCGGCGAACTGCTTCTCCAGCCGCAGCACCGGGTTGAGCGCGTTCATCGCGCTCTGGAAGACCACCGCGCTGTGCTCCCAGCGCAGTTCGCGCAGCCGCTTCTGCCCGACGCTGAGCAGGTCCACCGGCTCGCCGCCGGACGGGTGCAGCACGGCGCTGCCGGACCGTACGGTCGCGGGCGGGCGCAGCAGCCGCAGCAGCGCGTTGATCAGGGTGGTCTTGCCGCTGCCGCTCTCCCCCGCGATGCCGAGGATCTCGCCGCGGCGGAGGGTGAAGGAGACGTCGGAGACGGCCGGCAGGGGGCCGTAGTCGGAGCCGTAGTCGACGCTCAGGCTCTGGACATCGAGGAGGATCTCGCTGTCGGGGCCGGGGCGGGTGCGGCCCGAAGGGGTGCCGGGGGCCGTGCCGGTGAGGGTCTCGCTCATGACTGCGCCGCCTTCCCGGCCGTACGGGACTTCTCCGCGGCACGCCGTGTCTGCTTCCTGGCTCCGCGCAGCCGCGGGTTGGTCAGCTCGTCGATGCCGAAGTTGACCAGGCCGGCCGCCGCGCCGAGGACGGTGATGGCCACGCCCGGCGGTACGAACCACCACCACGCTCCGGACATCAGCGCCTGCCGCTGCTGGGCGAGGTAGAGCATCTGGCCCCAGCTGGTGGTGTTGATGTCGCCGATGCCGAGGAACTCCAGGCCGGAGACGGCCAGGATGGAGGTGACCAGCGACATCATCAGGGTCGCGGAGATGACGGGCAGCAGGTTGGGCAGCACCTCGACGGCCATGATCCGCCGGTTGCTCTCGCCGAGCAGGCGGGCATTGAGGACGAAGTCCCGGCTGCGCAGCGACAGGGTCTGCACGCGCTTGGAGCGGGCGCCCCAGGCCCAGCCGGTGAGTCCGATGACGAGGGCGACGGTGTAGGGGCCGCCGCGGCCCTGGAGGTATCCGGCGAGGACGATCACCAGCGGCAGGCCGGGCAGCACGAGGAAGGCGTTGGTGATCGCGCCCAGGACGGAGTCGACGGTTCCGCCGTAGTAGCCGCCGATGAGGCCGATGGCGACCGACAGCACGGTCGAGATGATCGCGGCGACGGCGCCGACCAGCAGCGAGGTACGGGTGCCGACAACGAGCTGGGCGAAGACGTCCGAGCCGTCCTGGGTGGTGCCCAACGGGTGGGCGAGGGAGGGCGGTTGGAGGACGTCGGGGGTCAGGTCGGTGGGCGAGAGGCCCATGAGGGACTGGACGACCCACGGGCCGACCGCCGCCACCAGCACGTACGCCGCGATGATGCCGAGTCCGACGCGCGCCTTGGTGTTGGCCGGGAGGGCGCGGCGCAGGCCCTTGAGGATTCTGGCGCCCCTGCCGCCCTTGGCGGTCCTGGACTCGGGGACGGTGGGGACACTCTGCACGGCGGTCACGCGTCCTCCCGGGTCCGCGGGTCGAGGAAGACGTAGACCGAGTCGGCGATGAAGTTGGCGCAGAGCACGGAGAGCGAGATGGCCAGGAACAGCGCCTGCATCAGCGGGTAGTCCAGGTTGATCACCGCTTGGTAGAAGAGGAAGCCGACGCCGGGGTACTGGAAGACCGCCTCGGCGAGCAGCGAGCCGCCGACGACCGAGCCGATGGAGATGGCCAGGCTCGCGACCTGCGGGAGCATCGCGTTGCGGGCGGCGTAGGAGAGCAGGACCCGCCAGCGGCTGAGCCCCTTGGCCTCGGCGAGCGAGACGTAGTCCTCGGCCACGGTGGTGATCATCATGTTCCGCATGCCCAGCAGCCAGCCGCCGACCGAGGACACGATGATCGTGATCGCGGGAAGCGTGCCGTAGGTGATGACGCTGCCGATGAACTCCGGGGTCAGACCGGGTTCGAGGGCCAGGTCGTAGCCGTTCTGGGAGGGGAAGACCGGGACGCTCACCGACAGCAGCAGGAGCATCATGGTCGCCACCCAGAAGTAGGGCATCGAGCCGAGGAAGGTGGCCAGCGGCGCCATCACGCTGTCGAAGCGGCTGCCGGGCCGGGAGCCGGCCAGGATCCCGAGCCCGGTGCCGAGCAGGAACGCCAGCACGGTGGTCAGCGTGACCAGGCCGAGGGTCCACGGCAGGCCCTGGGAGATCACCGTCGAGACGGGGGTGGGGAAGTACGTGATGGAGGTGCCGAAGTCGAGGTGGGCGAGCTGGCCGAGGTAGTCGAGGTACTGCTGCCACAGGCTCGTGTCGGGCATGCCGAACAGGGCCCGGATCGACGCCTCGGTGGCCGGGGAGATCTGCTCCTTCTGGCCCATTTTCGTGAGGATCACCGACGCCGGATCCCCCGGCATGAGCCGGGGGATCACGAAGTTGAGGGTGATCGCCACGGCAGCGGTGCCCAGGTAGAACCCGATCCTGCGGAGCAGGATCCTCGAACGCCGGCCGCCGCGGCGGCCTGCCGCCTTGCCCGCGGCCTGCACGGGTCCGCCCGGGGCGAGCGTGGTCGCTGTCATGGTGCGAACTCTCTCTGGTCGGGGCCCGGTCAGGACCCGGCGGGCTTCAGCCGGGAGAGGACCTCTTCGAACTCGGGGCCGTCGTACCAGGGGGCGCAGTAGGTGTACGGGTCGTCCTTCTCGCTGGGCCAGCCGGTCCAGTTGCGGTTGCTCCAGGCGCAGCCCGCGGTGATGCTGGACAGCGTCACGTACGGCACCTCGTCGACGATGACCTTCTCGAGCTTGCGGGTGGCCTCGATCTGCTTCTTCTCGTCGCCGGAGGAGGCCATCTCGTCCAGCAGCCGGTCGGTCTTGTCATCGCGCCAGCGCAGGAAGTTGTTGGTCTGGGCGGGCTTCTTGCCGTCGGCGCTGCCCGCGAACTGGCTGTTGAGCATCGAGTTGTAGACCTGCCAGGGCACGGCGCCGTAGGCGTAGCCGGAGGCGGCCAGGTCGAACTCGCCCTTGGCCTTGGCCTCGTTGTAGGTGGCGATGGCCAGCGGCTGCACCGTCACCTTGACGCCGATCTTCATCAGCTGGCTGGCGATGACCCGGGCGCGCTGGACGGAGTCTGCAAAGTCGGAGACCTCGATGTACTTGAGGGCGAGCGGCTTGCCCTTGGCGTCGACGGCCTTGCCGCCGCGCAGGGTGTATCCGGCCTTCTTCAGCTCGGACTTGGCGGCGGCGAGATCCTGCTCCACCGGCTCCTTGTAGGCCGGGTCGAGCCACTTGCTCTGGGTCTCGGCGTCGAGTCCGGTCTGGCTGATGGGGTTGGCGCCGAGCGCGGTGACCAGCTTGATCTGCTGCTCGCGGTCCATCGCCAGCGACATCGCCTTGCGGAGGTGGACGTTCTGCAGCTGGGGCCTGTCGTGGTTGAAGAACATCGAGAGGAACCCGTAGGACGGGTAGAAGTAGCCGTTCTTCTTCGGGTCCTTCTGGATGTAGAGCTTTTCCAGGTTGGCTATCGCGCCACCACTCACATCCTGCTTTCCGCTCATCATCTGGGAGATCTCGGTGGCGGCGTTCACCACCGGCAGCTGAATGTGCTTCACCTTGATGGTATCCGAGCGCCAGTAATCGTCCCGCAATTGCAGCGTGACCTGCTTCGGATTGAACCGCTCAAGGGTGTACGGGCCGCTGCCGACCGGCTTCGGGTTGGTGAAGGTGACCGGGTTCTTTCCTTCCCAGTGCTTCTTCGGAACGATGTACTGCTTGAGAATTCCGGGGACCTGCGTGAAAGCGGCCTTCTCGAAGGTCATGACGACCGTCTTGTCGTCCTTGGCCTCGACAGTCTCGAAGGAGATGCCCGTGCCGTTGAGTGCCGGTGTCTTCTTGACGAGGTCGAAGGTGAACACCACGTCCTCGGCCGTGACCGGCTTTCCGTCGCTCCAGGTGGCCCGCTTGTCGAGGGTGATGGTCAGCGTGCGGCCGTCCTTCGACATCTCCTGGGCGCTGGCCAGCCACGGCGTGAACTCGCCGCCCTTGAGGTTGTCGATGCCCATGAGCGACTGGAACATGTAGATCCGGGTGCCCTGGGTGGCGGTCCCGCCGGTCGTCACGAGCGGATTGTAATTCTCCTGCAGAACGGTCTTGCCCGATGCATAGTTGATCACCAGTGTGTCTTTTGCGCCGCCCGCCGACGCCCCGCCCTGGCAGGCGGAAAGCGCGAGTCCCAGCGTTGCACAAATCGTGATCGAGCCCCATCTGCGGGGGCGCCGGCCCAACTTCACTGTTGACCTCCCGTGTTCGGATGCCGCATTCTGCAAGTCCTTTGCCGGACGTGTCAACGAGTCTGGCGAATCCGGGAATTAACGAACCTGGTTCGTAAGTAGGCCGCCACCGCGGCGAATTACGCACCAGGTTCGAAATTGCGAGAGGGCAGGCATGCGGATCACGAAGGTCGACTCCACCCAGTGCTTCGTGAGGGACGGTGAACACACCCGGCAGGTCCTCCTCGTGGAGGTCGAGTACGTACCGCACGCCGGTCTGGAGCTGACGGTCTCCGGCCGCGACGCGAACGGCGCCCGCCCGGTGGCGGTGGAGTGCGACGAGCGCGGCAGGGCCCGGGTGGAGATCCCGATGGTGTGCGAGCAGCCGCCCGGCACCCGCTGCCCGATCCGGGTGGACGGCCGCAACACCGGCCCGGAGCAGCCCCGTTCGGCCATCCGGAAGGCCGAGTTCGAGGTGGCCGAGCCGGGCTGGACCATGTTCATGGTCAGCCACTTCCACTACGACCCCGTGTGGTGGAACACCCAGGCCGCCTACACCACCACCTGGGACGAGGCCGACGACACCGGGCGCGGCATGCCCTCGCGCACCTTCGACTCGCGCGGCCAGTCCGGGTTCAGCCTCATCCGCGCGCACAGCGACCTGGCCCGGCGCGACCCCGAGTACACCTTCGTACTGGCCGAGATCGACTACCTCAAGCCGTACTGGGACGCCCACCCCGAGGAGCGGGCGTTCCTGCGGGAGCTGCTGCGGCAGGGCCGGATCGAGATCATGGGCGGCACGTACAACGAGCCCAACACCAACCTCACCGGCGCCGAGGCGACCATCCGCAACGCCCTGTACGGGGCGGGCTTCCAGCGCGACATCATGGGCGCCGACCCGGCCACGGCCTGGCAGCTCGACGCGTTCGGCCACGACCCGCAGTTCCCCGGCCTGATGGCGGACGCGGGGCTCACCTCCAGCTCGTGGGCGCGCGGCCCGTTCCACCAGTGGGGCCCGACCATGCGCAAGTGGGGCGACGACTACAAGCCGCCCACCGCCATGCAGTTCCCGGCCGAGTTCTCGTGGATGGCGCCCTCCGGCCGCTCCCTGCTGACCTCCTACATGGTCAACCACTACATGGCCGGCTGGAAGATCGACTCGGCGCCGGACCTGGCCGGGGCGGAGGAGGCCGCGTACCGCCTGTTCCAGCAGCTGCGATCGGTGGCCCTGACGCGCAACGTGCTGCTGCCGGTCGGCGGCGACTACTCCCCGCCCTGCCGCTGGGTCATGGACATCCACCGGGACTGGAACGAGCGGTACGTGTGGCCGCGGTTCGTCAGCGGGCTGCCACGCGACTTCTTCGCCGCCGTCCGCGCCGAGTTGGCGGAGTCGGGCCGCACCCCGTCCCCGCAGACCCGCGACATGAACCCGGTCTACACCGGCAAGGACGTCTCGTACATCGACACCAAGCAGGCCCAGCGGTACGGCGAGACGCTGCTCGCCGACGCCGAGGCCTGGGCCACGCTCGCCACCCTGCTGACCGGCGCGCACTACCCGGACGCCGCCCTGGACAAGGCGTGGCGGCAGCTCGTCTACGGCGCCCACCACGACGCCATCACCGGCTCGGAGTCCGATCAGGTCTACATCGATCTGCTCACCGGCTGGCGGGAGTTGGTGGACATCGCCGAGGAGGTTGGCGCGGACGCGACCGCCGCGATCGCCGAGCTGGTGGAGCCCGCGGAGGCCGCCCAGGGCGCGCCGGCCTCCGATCTGGTGGTCTTCAACCCAGCCTCCTGGTCCCGCCGCGACGTGCTGATGGTCGCGGACACCGGACTGGTCCCCGTGGACGAGGACGGGGCGCCGCTGCCCGCCGTCGCCGAGGACGGGCAGCTCCAGGTCGTCGTGGACAGCGTGCCGGGCGTGGGCTACCGCGCGCTGCGGCTCGCCGAGGGCACCGCGGAGGCCTGGCTGCCCGATGGTGGCGGGGCGGGCTTCACGATCGGCAACGAGTTCTACGAGGTGACCGTCGACCCGGCGCGCGGCGGCGGCGTCACCCGCCTCCGCGACCTCGGATCAGGCCGCGAGCTGGTCCGCGAGGGCGAGGTCGGCAACGAGATCGTGGTGCACGAGGAGTACCCGACCCACCCCGAGTACGGCGAGGGCCCCTGGCACCTCGTGCCGAACGGCACGATCGCCGCCCGCTCCGGCGACCGGCCCGCCGAGGTCCTGGTCGAGCACTCCCCCGCCGGCTCCCGCATCACCGTCACCGTGGACCTCGGCGTCTGCCGGGCGGTCCAGCGCCTGCACCTGTGGGCGGGCGTGGCGCGCCTGGACGTGACGACGACGGTGGACGGCTTCGACGGTGCCGACCGGCTGATCCGGCTGCGCTGGCCGTCCGCCGTCCGGGGCGGTCTGCCGGTCAGCGAGGTCGCCGACGCGGTCGTCGGCCGCGGCTTCGGCTTCACCGACGTGGACAGCAAGCACCACCCGTTCACCCTCGACAACCCGGCCAACACCTGGTTCGGCATCGGCTCCACGGCCCGGGTCGCGCTGAGCTCGCGGGACGGCGGACGGCGCGCGACGCGGGCGATCGGCGTGGCCGAACTGGTCTTCCCCTCCTGGGAGGAGGCGGGCTCCACCGGCGCCGAACTGGCCGCCGCCCTCGTCCGCGCGGGCGTCACAGCCACCACGACCATCGCCGAGGGCTCCCGCTACGGGCTGCTCGACACCGACTCCAACCTCCCCGACGTGCGCTTCGCCGTCGGCTCCCCCGACCGCAACCCGGTGGTGGCCGAGGCCCTGTCCCGCACCCCGGGCGCCGAGTCCGCGCTGCGCGAGCAGCTGGCGCGCGACGGCGCGGCCCGGCTGTGGCTCGCGCCGCGGCGGAGCCTGCGCGAGGAGTGGGTCGCGGACGCCGACCTGCGCGACCTCGTCCGGCTGCCGCTGCTGGTGGTCGCGGGCGCCACGGCCGAGGGCGACGCCAAGGCGGTCGCCGACCTCGTCGCGGACCTGGAAGACTCCGTCATCGAGGCCGCCGCGTACGGGGACGGGCCCGGCGCCGCCCCCGAGGACGACTGGGACGGCGCCTCGCTCGCCGTGCTCAACCGCGGCATGCCCGGCTTCGCCGTCGACACCTCCGGCGATCTGCACCTGTCGCTGATGCGCTCGTGCACCGGCTGGCCCTCGGGCATCTGGATCGACCCGCCGCGCCGCACGGCCCCCGACGGCTCGGCCTTCCAGCTCCAGCACTGGACCCACGCCTTCGACTACTCGGTCGTCGGCGGCGAGGGCGACTGGCGCGACCTCGAACTCCCCCGCCACGGCCACGCGTTCAACCACCCGCTGACCGCGGTCGTACGGGACGGG
>NZ_LIQY01000030.1:7901-8066 GCF_001418495.1 Streptomyces pathocidini
TCGGCGCCCCGCTCGCCCGCGGCCTGGACGAGCCGTCGGACCCGGCGCGCGGCCTGGTGGTCCGGCTGCACGAGACCACGGGCCGCCCGGTGACCGCCCGCATCGCCGGCCCGGTGGCCTTCGCCGGGGCGCACTCGGCGGACCTGCTGGAAACCGAGCGGGCCG
>NZ_LIQY01000300.1 GCF_001418495.1 Streptomyces pathocidini
GAACGTGCCCGGCCCCGCGCTGCTCGACCGCGAGGGCGCGGGGCCGGGCACGTTCGTGGAGGACAAGGGGCGCGCCATCGCCGTCCACACACGCCGGGCGGACGACCCCCGGGGCACGTTCGAGCGCCTGCGCGCCCCGCTGTACGCGCTGGCCGAGCGCCACGGGCTGATCGTCGAACCGGGCCGCCTGGTCCTGGAGCTGCGCCCGCCGGGCATGGACAAGGGGGTGGCGCTGGAGCAGTACGTACGGGAGTCCGGCGCGGGCGCGGTCCTGTACGCCGGGGACGACCTGGGCGACCTCGCCGCGTACGCCGCCGTCGGCGAACTCCGCGCCGGCGGGCTCCCCGGCGTCCTCGTTTGCAGCGCCGCCTTCTCTGGCGAGGGCGCGGAAGAACTCGCCGAGCAAGCGGACCTGGTGGTGGACGGCCCCCAGGGCGTCGTCGCCCTGATCGACTCCCTCACCAACACGCTGACGCGCTGACGCGAGGACGCGAGGACGCGCTGAGGCGCGCCGCGGATGGGGCCGCCCGGCCCGCGACGGGACGCACCCGGCGAACCACGGTCCGGCCCCCGTCGTGGGCAACGCGCCCACCCCGCGCCGGGGCGCGCCCGATGAGCCACGGTTCGGCCCCCCGTTGGGCGCGGGCCCACGCCGGGACGGGAACGCGCCCACGCCGGGACGGGGGGCGCGGGCCCACCGAAACGGGGACCCGCCCGCGGAGCGGGGAACGCTCTGTGTGAGTGGACTAGACCTCTGCCCCCGTCGGGGGCGACACTGTGCGGGTGGAGAACGTCATCGCCCTCGACGTGGGCGGCACCGCCATGAAGGCCGCACTCGTAGCCCCAGACGGCACGCTGCTGCACGAGACGCGCCGCCCGACCGGCCGCGACCGCGGCCCTGAGGCCGTCGTCGCGTCGATCCTCGACTTCGCGGCCGACCTGCGCCGCACCGCCCAGGAGCGCCTGGGCGAGCCCCCCGCCGCGGCGGGCGTGGCGATTCCGGGGATCGTCGACGAGACCGAGGGCATCGCCGTGTACGCGGCCAATCTCGGCTGGCGCGACCTCCCGCTGCGCGGCCTGCTCACCGACGCGCTCGGCGGCCTCCCCGTGGCCCTCGGCCACGACGTCCGCACCGGCGGCCTCGCCGAGGGCCGTCTCGGCGCGGGCCGCGGCGCCGACCGTTTCCTGTTCATGCCGCTGGGCACGGGCATAGCGGGCGCCATCGGCATCGAGGGCCGCATCGAATCCGGCGCGCACGGCTGCGCGGGCGAGATCGGCCACATCGTCGTACGCCCCGGCGGCCCCGCCTGCGGCTGCGGGCAACGCGGCTGCCTGGAGACGCTCGCCTCCGCCTCCGCCGTCTCCCGCGCCTGGGCCGCCGCCGGGGGCGACCCGGACGCCGACGCGGCCGACTGCGCGAAGGCTGTCGAGTCCGGCGACCCGCGCGCCCGCGCGGTCTGGCGGGAGGCGGTCGACGCGCTCGCCGACGGCCTGGTCACCGGCCTCACCCTGCTCGACCCCCGCACCCTGATCATCGGCGGCGGCCTGGCCGAGGCGGGCGAGACGCTGTTCGCGCCGCTGCGCGCCGCGGTCGAGGCGCGGATCACGTTCCAGAAAACCCCCCACATCGTGCCGGCCGCCCTCGGGGACACCGCCGGCTGCCTGGGCGCAGGGCTGCTCGCCTGGGATCTTCTCTCCGCGGAGGTAACCGCCTGATGGTGGCTCGCAAGGCTCGTATGGTTCTCAGCGGCGCGCGTGTGGTGCTGCCGACCGGCGTGGTCGAGGACGGCCGCGTCACGGTCGAGGGCTCCGCGATCGCCGGGAACGTGCCGGACGACCGGCAGGCGACCGCGTACGAACTGCCGCGCGACCACTGGGTCGTGCCCGGCTTCGTCGACCTCCACGTGCACGGCGGTGGCAGCGCGTCCTTCTCCGCCGGTACGGCCGAGGAGGCGCTCACCGCCATCGGCACGCATCGCCGCCACGGCACGACCACGACCGTCGCCTCCACCGTCACCGGCGACCTGGACGAGCTCGCCCGGCAGGCCTCCGCGCTGTCCGAACTGGTCGAGCAGGGCGACCTGGCGGGCCTGCACTTCGAGGGCCCGTTCATCTCCCACCACCGCTGCGGCGCGCACGAGCCCTCGCTGCTGCGCGACCCGGACCCCGCCGACGTGCGGAAGCTGGTCGACGCGGCGCGCGGCACCGCCCGGATGATGACGCTCGCGCCCGAACTGCCCGGCGGCCTGGACTCCGTACGGCTGCTGGCCGACCACGGCGTGATCGCTGCGGTCGGCCACACCGACGGCTCGTACGACACGACGCGCGCCGCCATCGACGCGGGAGCGACCGTGGCGACGCACCTGTTCAACGCGATGCCGCCGCTCGCGCACCGCGCGCCGGGGCCGATCGCCGCGCTGCTGGAGGACGAGCGGGTCAGCGTGGAGCTGATCAACGACGGCGTCCATCTGCACCCGGCCGTCCTGGAGTTGGCGTTCCATCGCGCGGGCGCCTCCCGCGTCGCGCTCGTCACCGACGCGATGGGCGCGGCCGGCAGCGGGGACGGCTTCTACCCGCTCGGCGGCCTCGAGGTCGAGGTCAAGGACGGTGTGGCCCGGCTGGTGGAGGGCGGCTCGATCGCCGGTTCGACGCTGACCCTGGACACCGCCTTCCGGCGGGCCGCGACGATCGACCGGATCCCGGTCGAGCAGATCGTGGAGGCCGTCTCGGCCAACCCGGCGCGGCTGCTGGGCGTGGCCGACCGCGTGGGCTCGCTGGAGCCGGGCAAGGACGCGGATCTGGTGGTGCTGGACGGGGAGTTCCGCCTGGTCGGCGTCGCCCGCAAGGGAGAATGGGTGGTTACGCCCGAGCTTCACTGATTCGACATGCGGTTGTGACCGCGGTGGGCGGCCCTCAGGTCTGGGCCGACCGCCGCGGTTTTGGCATGATCGCCTCGCACAGTCCATACGCGGGGAGGGGGACCGGTGATCCTCACGGTCACGCTCAACGCCGCCCTCGACATCACCTACCGTGTGCCGAGCCTGCGCGCCCGCACCGCGCACCGCGTGGCCGAGGTGGCCGAACGGGCGGGCGGCAAGGGCCTGAACGTGGCGCGGGTGCTCGCCGCCCTCGGTCACCGGGCCGTGGTCGCGGGCTTCGCCGGCGGGGCCACGGGGGAGGCGCTGCGGGGGCTGATGGCGGCGGACGGCGCCGAGGCCTTCCCCAGGGCCTCCCGGGCGTCCGGAGCGTCCCCGGCTGCCGAGGCCTCCGGGGCCTCCAAGGCCGCTGACAACGATGCCGCGCCGCTCCTCAC
>NZ_LIQY01000301.1 GCF_001418495.1 Streptomyces pathocidini
GGATGATCGTCAAACAGATCGGGATGTTCTGCTTGCCGGGCAGGATCGCCTTGGCGATGAGTCCCAGGACGAGCCCCACGATGATTGCCCACAGCCAGCCCATTGCTGCCTCCTTGTCCAGCGCGATGGGCGCGATGACGGCCAGTGTCGGCCGGGAGGGGGCGGGCCGCACTTCGGGGCGGCCCCGGTCTCGTCCGCGAGGGGCCCGCGGCGTACCGTGGAAGACGTCCGGGGCCGGGGCGGACCCGGGGCGGAATCGCAGGTGGTGGAACGTGATGCGGAAGCACAACGGCTCCGAGGTCTTCCGGATCACCGGGGCCCGGGCAGGGCTCGACGACGACGTGCGCGGACGGCAGCGCCGGTACGTGATCTCAATGGGCGTGCGGACGCTTTCCTTCCTGCTCGCCGTGGGGCTGTGGAATGTCCAGCGGCCGGTGGCGATCGTGGCGCTGGTGCTCGGCTTCGTGTTGCCGTACATCGCCGTGGTGATCGCCAACGCGGGCCGGGAGAACGCCCCTTCGCTCCCCTCGACCTTCATTCCGACACCGGTGCGACCGATGTTGCACGGCGGCCCGACGGATGACACACCCGGAGACGCGCCGGGCCCGGGCGAGGACCTGGAGCAGCGGCAGGCACGTGACCAGAGCTGATGTCCGGAAGGGCCTCTTCTGCGGTCTACAAAGCTCAAGAAAAGCTCAGTTCAATCGTGCGGATCCAGTGCCCCGGCCAGGGTCCCCCATGACATACTTCGTACGCGCTCCGCATCCCCCGTCGGAGCGACGGACCGACGCCGGGCGGCTCCCCCCGTGGCTGCCCGGCGTCGCCATGTTTACTGGTCGCCGTGAACGCCGTGAATGACGAAGCGACGCCGATCTGCTCGGCCAAGGGCTGTCGTGCCGCCGCCGTGTGGGTGCTGGCCTGGAACAACCCGAAGATCCACACTCCGGAGCGCCGGAAGACCTGGCTGGCCTGCGAGGAGCACCGCGAACACCTCTCCAAGTTCCTTGGTGTGCGCGGGTTCCTGAAGGAAGTCGTGGCACTGGAGGAGTGGGAGAAGACCGTCGGCGAAGGCTGAGCGCGGGCCGGCGGCCGGGCGCGGATCGGCCTGGTACGGGGGCCGGTACGAGACCCTGTGCGGGCGGCCTGGTGCGAGAAGCGCGGTGCGGGAATCAGCCGCCGATGGCCGACATGGGGCGGTCGGGCTGGAGGAACGACGGGTCGTCCAGACCCGATCCGGCCTTCTTCCCCCACATCGCCAGCTTCCACAGCCGCGCTATCTCCTCGTCCGGCTCCCCCGCCCGCAGCGCGCCCCGCAGGTCGGACTCCTCGCGCGCGAACAGGCACGTACGGACCTGGCCGTCGGCGGTCAGCCGGGTGCGGTCGCAGGCGCGGCAGAAGGGACGGGTGACGGAGGCGATCACGCCGACCCTGGCGGGGCCGCCATCGACCAGCCAGCGCTCGGCGGGCGCGGCTCCGCGGACCTCGTCCCCTTCGGGGGTGAGGTCGAAGCGGGTGCGCAGGGTGGCCAGGATGTCCCCGGCGGTGACCATGCCGTCGCGGGTCCAGCCGTGCTGGGCGTCGAGGGGCATCTGCTCGATGAACCGCAGTTCGTAGCCGTTGCGCACGGCCCAGGCGAGCAGGTCGGGGGCCTCGTCGTCGTTGAGTCCCGGCATCAGGACGGCGTTGACCTTGACCGGGTCGAGGCCCGCGGCGCGGGCGGCTTCGAGCCCGTCCAGGACATCCTGGTGGCGCTTGCGGCGGGTGAGGGTTTGGAAGACCTCGGGGCGGAGGGTGTCGAGGGAGACGTTGACCCGGTCAAGGCCCGCGTCCTTCAGGGCCCGGGCGGTGCGCTGGAGTCCGATGCCGTTGGTGGTCAGCGACATCCTGGGGCGTGGCTCCAGGGCGGCGCAGCGCTCGACGATGGAGACGAGGCCGGGACGCAGCAGGGGCTCGCCGCCGGTGAACCGGACCTCGCCGACGCCGAGTTGGGTGACGGCGACGCGGATCAGGCGGACGATCTCGTCGTCGGTGAGCAGGTCGGGCTTGGCCAGCCACTGCAGGCCCTCTTCGGGCATGCAGTAGGTGCAGCGCAGATTGCAGCGGTCGGTGAGCGAGACGCGCAGGTCGGTGGCCACCCGGCCGTATGTGTCGATGAGCACCCGGGCCCCTCCCCGATCCGTCGGCAGTCGGTTTCGAGCCTACGCGACCCCTCTGACATCAGCACGGGCCGGAAACCACGAGGAGCGGCGAGGCCGCGTCGTAGGACCCTACGAGTCCTGCGACGCGGCCACGCGTGCGTACGGTCAGTGGGCGCCGGTTCCGGTGAGGGAACGGACCTCCAGCTCCGCGTACTTGCCGGCGTCCGGCTCCTCCTTGGACACCACGGTGCCCAGCCAGCCCAGCAGGAAGCCGAGCGGGATGGAGATCAGGCCCGGGTTCTCCAGCGGGAACCAGTGGAAGTCCACGCCGGGGAACATCGAGGTCTCCTTGCCCGAGACGACGGGCGAGAAGAGCACCAGGACCACGGACGAGACGAGGCCGCCGTAGATCGACCACAGCGCGCCCCGGGTGGTGAACCGCTTCCAGAACAGGCTGTAGAGGATGGTCGGCAGGTTGGCCGAGGCCGCGACCGCGAAGGCGAGCGCGACCAGGCCGGCGACGTTGAGTCCGCGCGCGAAGGCGCCGAGCACGATCGCGGCCGCGCCGATGAAGACGGTCGCCCAGCGGGCGGCGCGCACCTCCTCCTTCTCCGTGGCCTGGCCCTTGCGGATGACGTTCACGTAGAGGTCGTGCGCGAAGGAGGACGAGGAGGCGAGGGTGAGGCCGGCGACGACGGCGAGGATCGTCGCGAAGGCCACCGCCGAGATGGTGGCCAGCAGGATGGCGCCACCGGTCGAGTCCGCGCCGCCGCCGATCTCCTGGGCGAGCAGCGGGGCCGCGGTGTTGCCGGCCTTGTTGGACGTGGTGATCGTGTCCGGGTCGAGCAGCGCCGCGGCGCCGAAGCCCAGGGCGATGGTCATCAGGTAGAAGGTGCCGATGATGCCGATCGCCCAGTTCACCGACTTCCGGGCGGCCTGGGCCGTGGGCACGGTGTAGAAGCGGATCAGGATGTGCGGGAGACCCGCGGTGCCCAGGACGAGCGCGATGCCCAGCGAGATGAAGTCGATCTTCGATGTTGCGGTGGCCCCGTACTTCAGGCCCGGCTCCAGGAACGCGGCGCCCTTTCCGCTCTTCTCGGCTGCGGCGCCGAGGAGTTCGGAGACGTTGAAGTGGAACTTCCAGAGCACCAGGAACGTAATAAGGAGTGTGCCCGCGATCAGCAGGACAGCCTTCACCATCTGGACCCAGGTGGTGCCCTTCATGCCGCCGATGGACACGTAGAGGATCATCACGATGCCGACGAGGACGACGATGAGGATCTTGCCCGTCTCACTGGTGATGCCGAGCAGCAGTGAGACCAGAGCGCCGGCGCCGGCCATCTGAGCCAGCAGATAGAAGATCGACACCACGATGGTGGAGGTGCCCGCGGCGGTGCGGACCGGGCGCTGCCGCATGCGGTAGGCGAGCACGTCGCCCATGGTGAACCGGCCGGAGTTGCGCAGCGGTTCGGCGACCAGCAGCAGGGCCACCAGCCAGGCGACGAGGAAGCCGATGGAGTAGAGGAAGCCGTCGTATCCGGCGATGGCGATGGCGCCCGCGATGCCGAGGAAGGAGGCCGCGGACATGTAGTCGCCGGAGATGGCCAGGCCGTTCTGGAAGCCGCTGAACTGGCGCCCGCCCGCGTAGAAGTCCTCGGTGCCCTTGGTCTGCCGGCCCGCCCACACCGTGATGGCGAGGGTCGCGACGACGAAGAGGGAGAAGAGCGTGATGATCAGCGGGCGGTGCTCGCCGGCGCCTTCGGCGGCGAGCTGTATCGACTGGATCGAGGGGCTCATGACGCGTCACCCTCCAAGCGGGTCTTGATGGCCTCGGCCCGGGGGTCGAGCTTGGTGGCGGCGTGACGCGAGTACCACCACGCGATGAGGAACGTGGAGAGGAACTGGGCGATGCCGAAGACGAAGGCGATGTTGAGGTTGCCGAGCACCTTGGTGCCCATGAAGCCGCCCGCGTAGTTGGACAGCAGGACGTACAGCAAGTACCAGGTGATGAACGCCACCGTGAGGGGGAAGGCGAACGAGCGGTACGCGTGGCGCAGTTCGCCGAACTCGGGGCTCTCCTGCACCTCGCGGTACGACTCGGTGCCCGACGTCCCCTCCCCTGGCGGTGTCGAATCGGTGTACACGGGATCTCCTGTGGAATGCGACCGGTGGTTCGGAACGAAAGGTTGTATGAGGTGGGGGTGACAACAATCACGCCCATCACCCGGAACTCGGAATGTTAGGCCCTGTCAGGTGCCGGGCGACAGGGGGGTCGTTGAACAACACAGCAATCGTCATATCGGGGCCGACACCCGCTGCTCTTCGGGTCGTTGACGAGGTGTGAGCGATGCGCAGAACCCTCCGTCTCCCTCCCCGGGCCGCCGCCCGTACGGCATGGTGCGACTGCCCTGGCCTGTGCCCCTGGCGCCGGTCGAGCCGCGCATCGGGCCGGGCACCCGAACGAGCCCCGGAGGGGGCGAACTCCGCCGCTGGGCAACCGGCCGGTACGGGCCGCGGGTTCCGCTGCCGCTGTTGAGCATCGAGGCGCTACGGGTCGAGGGCGCGCCGAACCGCCGCTGAGCCGACGCCGGGCCGCGGGCACCGGTCGGCCCGTGCAAGTGGTCCCGACAAGAGGGATGTTTGGGCGATTCCAGCCAAGAGGCCTGGGAATTCCGGCTTTTCGTCGGAATCCATTGATCAGATCACCGCATCGGCGCTAGCTTCCCACGTCATGTACCCGCCCATGCGCACATCCGTGCGTGGGCGGTCTCACGGATGATGTGGAGAACCCATGGCTCCTCTCCGATCCAGATGTGGGGCTCCCCTGACCGAAGTGGAGACCTCATGACGCCGCGCCCCGCCGCCGCACGCTCGCGCCGCGCGATCGCCCTTCCCGCCAGCATGGTCCTCACGGCCGCGCTCGCCTTCCTGCCCTCCGCGGCCACGGCCGCGCCCCAGGGCGGCACCGGTTCCACCACCCCGTCCTCGTCGGCCGCGGCCGCGACTGACGGTGAACAGCTCAGCTATGTCGTCAACCTCCGCCAGGGCAAGGGCGTTTCGTCCGTCCGCGAGGCGATAGCCAAGGCGGGCGGCACGATCGTGGAGGCGTACGGCCAGATCGGCGTCGTGGTCGTGCACTCCGCGAACGCGGGCTTCGCCCAGGAGATCCGCAAGGCGTCAGGGGTCGCCTCGGCGGGCGCGACGCGCACCGCGCCGCTGCCCGCGCAGTCCACGACCGACCTCGGCGCGCCGAAGGTGCTCACGGCCGAGCAGGCCGAGGCCGCCGCCCAGCGGGCGGAGGCGGGCGAGGACCCGCTGCAGCCGCTCCAGTGGGACCTGCCGGCCATCAAGGCCGACAAGGCGCACGAGAAGACACTGGGCAGCAGGAACGTGACGGTCGCCGTCATCGACACCGGCGTGGACGACACCCACCCCGACCTCGCGCCCAACTTCGACCGCGCGGCCTCGGTCAACTGCGTGACGGGCAAGCCGAACACGGCCGACGGCGCCTGGCGGCCGAGCGCCGCGGAGAGCCCGCACGGCACGCACGTCGCGGGCGAGATCGCCGCCGCGAAGAACGGGGTCGGCGTCACGGGCGTCGCCCCGGGCGTGAAGGTCTCCGGCATCAAGGTGTCCACGGAGGCCGGGTTCTTCTACACCGAGGCGGTCGTCTGCGGCTTCATATGGGCCGCCGAGCACGGCGTGGACGTGACCAACAACAGCTACTACACCGACCCGTGGTACTTCAACTGCGCCGACGACCCCGACCAGAAGGCCCTGGTCGAGGCCATCACCCGGGCCACGCGGTACGCGGAGCGCAAGGGTGTGGTGAACGTCGCGGCGGCGGGCAACGAGAACTACGACCTGGCCTCGAACTCCATCACCGACCCGTCGAGCCCCAACGACACCACCCCGGCCGAGCGCAAGGTCGACCCGCGCGAGTGCTTCGACATCCCGACCCAGCTGCCGGGTGTCGTCACCGTCGCGGCCACCGGCGCCAAGGGGCTCAAGTCCTCGTTCTCCAACCACGGTCTCGGCGTGATCGACATCGCGGCCCCCGGCGGCGACTCCACCGCGTACCAGCCGCCGCAGGCCCCCGCCACCAGCGGCCTGATCCTGGGCCCGCTGCCGGGCGGTGGCTACGGCTACATGGCCGGTACGTCGATGGCCTCCCCGCACGTCGCGGGCGTCGCGGCGCTCATCAAGAGCAAGCACCCGAAAGCCGGCGCGGCAGTGGTCCAGGCCCTTCTCAAGCTGCAGGCCGACAGGAAGGCCTGCGAGGACCCGTACGACATCGACAGCGATGGCACGGCCGACGCGGTGTGCGAGGGCGGCAGGGTCTACAACGGCTTCTACGGGGCGGGCATCGCGGACGCCCTGGACGCCGTCACGCAGTGACGCCGTGACTCGGGCCCCAGGAGGCCTGATGCGGTGAAGCGGTGACCAGGTCCCAGAAGACCTGGCACGGTGAACGGGTCCTAGGAGGCGGGAAGTTGAACCGGCTCCTAGGGCCCCTCACGTTTCGGGGCCCTTCTTAGGACCCGCTGTCCGGCTGCCAGCCGGGGCTGCGCAGGACCCGGCCCGCGCGCTCGCTCCAGGTGCGGGCGGCGCGCACTTCGCGGGCGATGGCCGCGTACTCGTGGGTGGCCACGCGGAGCGGGTTGTACGTGGAGATGTTCTTGGTGAGGCCGAAGAGCGGGCGCTCGGTCTCGGGGACGAACGAGCGGAACAGCCGGTCCCAGACGATCAGGATCCCCCCGAAGTTCCGGTCCAGGTAACCGCCTTGGGAGGCGTGGTGGACGCGGTGGTGGGAGGGGGTGTTGAAGACGAACTCGACGGGCCGCGGCAGCTTGTCGATGCGCTCGGTGTGGATCCAGAACTGATACACGAGGTTGGCCGAGGAGCAGAACGCGAGCGCCGCGGGGTGCACGCCGAGCGCGATCATCGGCACGTAGAACGGCCACACCGTGAGCGAGGTCCAGGGCTGGCGCAGCGCGGTGGTGAGGTTGAACTTCCGGCTGGAGTGGTGCACCACGTGGCAGGCCCACAGGACGCGGATGACGTGGTGCCCGCGGTGGGACCAGTAGTAGAAGAAGTCCTGGGCGAGCAGCGTCAGCGGCACCGTCCACCACAGCACCGGCACGCGCAGCGGGGTGAGTTCGTGGATCGCGGCGTAGATCGCCACGATCGGGATCTTCCACAGCGCGTCGAAGACGAGGCTGCCGAGTCCCATGGCGACGCTCGTCGCCGCGTCCCTGGTCTCGTAGCCCGCCGCGTCCTCGTCGGGGTGCAGGCGGTAGCTCACCATCTCCAGGACGGTGAGCAGGACGAACGCGGGTATGGACCACAGCACGACATCGGGCAGTTGCGGCATCCCCGCAACATAAGGCTGCGGACGGGGACGCGACTAGGGGTCGTTACCCACAAGTACGCGAGCCGTGCCGAGCGAGTGCGCGGCCTCGCGGAGGCGAAACTCGGATGCCTGTGGCTGACCCGCTGTCACCCCACCACCGCCAGTTCGACCTCACCCCGCTCGCCGACCTCCCCATCAACGACCTGGGGCGAAGTCCCCGTCAAGCGCGCCGAGCCCTTCCCTCCGGAACGGCTCGTCCGACGCGGCCTCAAGAAGCCACGAACCGGAACGAACTGAACCCGGGTCGGAACCGCACCCGTCTCGCCCGTATCCTCAGTGACCATGCTCGAAGACCGCACGGCACCCGCTCCGCCCCTCCCCCAGCAGACCGGGTGGCCGGCCGGTTATCCGGAGGGATACGCGGTGGTGGACGTCGAGACCACCGGGCTCGCGCGGGACGACCGGATCGTGTCGGCGGCCGTCTACCGCCTCGACGCGCGCGGTGAGGTCGAGGACCACTGGTACTCGCCGGTGAACCCCGAACGCGACCCGGGCCCGGTCTGGATCCACGGCCTGACGCGTGAAGTGCTCGCCGGCGCCCCGCTGTTCCCCGAGGTCGCGGATGCCTTCGCCGAGCGCCTGGAAGGGCGGGTGCTCGTCGCGCACAACGCCGTCTTCGACTGGTCGATGATCGCGCGCGAGTACGCGCGCGCCGAGCGCACCGCGCCCGTACGCCAGCGGCTGTGCACCATCGCCCTGTCCAAGGAGCTGGGTCTGCCGCTGCCCAACCACAAGTTGGAGACGCTGGCCGCGCACTACGGCGTGGTCCAGCGGCAGGCGCACCACGCCCTGGACGACGCGCGCGTGCTCGCCGAGGCGTTCCGTCCGAGCCTGCACCTGGCCGCGGGCGCCGGGCTGCGGTTGCCGCTGCTGGCCTGCCAGCCGCTCACCGAATGGTCGGACACCCCGCGCCCGTTCGCCCGCCAGCGCGGCAACCCGAGCGGCTACGGCGGCTACCGGCAGAACTCCTGGCGCCCGGCCCGGAGGCGCCCCGCCTGCCCGTACCCCAACCCGGGGCGGTACGAGCCGGGCGGCCGGCTCGTCCAGGGCATGCGGGTCGCGTTCTCCGGCGACACCGGCGTGGACCGTGAGCTGCTGGAGGACCGGGCCTTCGACGCGGGGCTGCACATCGCCACCAGCGTCTCCCGGCTCACGAGCCTGCTGGTGACCAACGACCCGGACTCGGGCACGTCGAAGAACGTCAAGGCCCGCTCGTTCAACACCCCGGTAGTCGACGAGGCGGCCTTCATGCAACTGCTCCAGGACGTGGC
Organism: Streptomyces pathocidini; assembly: GCF_001418495.1. Lineage (GTDB taxonomy): Bacteria > Actinomycetota > Actinomycetes > Streptomycetales > Streptomycetaceae > Streptomyces > Streptomyces pathocidini. The sequence goes on from NZ_LIQY01000301.1 coordinate 8,823, forward strand.
ACCGGCGCTCTCGTCCGAGTGAACGGCGCACGACGCGCCCCAGGCCCGCACCCCCTCCCGCGAGCGGCGCGCGCACCCTGTGGCGCATGGCGAACTGCGAAGTGTGCGGCAACGACTACGGCATGAGCTTCGAGGTGCACGTGCAGGGCGAGGTGCACGTCTTCGACTGCTTCTCCTGCGCCATCCACCGGATGGCCCCGATCTGCGAGCACTGCCGGGTCCAGATCATCGGGCAGGGCATGGAGGCCGAGGGCCACTTCTACTGCGGTGCCCACTGCGCCCGCGCCGAGGGGAAGGTGGGCCTGGTCGACCACGTATGAGAGCGCGTCGACCACGTATGAGAGCGCACGGCCCGCCCGCCGA
>NZ_LIQY01000302.1 GCF_001418495.1 Streptomyces pathocidini
GGCGCGCGGGCAGATGGCGTTGGCCGTCACCCCGTACTTGGCGAGCGCCTGTGCGGTGGAGGTCGTCAGGCCCACGATGCCGCCCTTGGCCGCCGCGTAGTTGGGCTGGCCCGGGGAGCCGGCGAGGAACGCCTCGGACGAGGTGTTCACGATCCGGCCGTAGACCGGGCCGCCCGCCGCCTTGGAGCGCTCGCGCCAGTGCGCGGCGGCGAAGCGCGTGGTGTTGAAGTGGCCTTTCAGGTGGACCCGGATGACCGAGTCCCACTCGTCTTCGGTCATCGAGAACACCATGCGGTCGCGCAGGATGCCCGCGTTGTTGACGAGGATGTCGAGCGAGCCGTACGTGTCGAGGGCGAGTGCCACCAGCTCCCGCGCCCGGCCGTGGTCCGCCACGTCGCCGACGTGGGCGACGGCCTGCCCGCCCTCCGCCCGGATCCGGGCGGCCACCTCCTCGGCCGGGGCGGCCGAGGCCTCGCCCGAGCCGTCGCGGCCCGGCCGGCCGAAGTCGTTGACGACCACCGCGGCGCCCAGGCGGCCGAGTTCGAGCGCCTCGGCGCGCCCGAGTCCGCGCCCGGCGCCGGTGACGATCGCGGTCCTGCCGTCCAGCGGACGGTTCGCAGTCATGGGACTCCTCTCCCTGCTCGGCTCCCGCTCAGCTCTCCGCTGGGCTCGCGGGACTCAGATCTCGATGCAGGTGCGCAGCGCCTCGCCCGTCCGCATCTGATCCAACGCGTCGTTGATCTCGGCCAGTTGGACCCGGTGGGTGATGAGTCCCGCGAGGTCGATGCGGCCGGCGCGCCACAGGGCGATGGCCCGCTCGTAGGACCGGGCCACGTCTCCCCCGCCGTACATCGACGGCAGGATGCGCTTCTCGTCGAAGAACAGCTCGAACATGCTGACCTGGAGGAAGTCGTCCATCGCGCCCGCGCCGACCACGCACAGGGTGCCGCCGCGGCGGGTGTTCTCGTACGCGGTGCGGGCGGTGGCGGACTTGCCGACGACCTCGAAGACGTAGTCGAAGCCCTCTCCGCCGGTGGTCCGGGCCTTGGCGTCGGCCAGTCCGTCCGGGGCGACGGCCTCGGTGGCGCCGAAGCGGAGCGCGGCCTCGCGCCGTGCGGCGACCGGGTCGACGGCGGTGATCTGGGCCGCGCCGGAGGCCCGCGCGCCCTGGATGGCGCTGATGCCGACGCCGCCGCAGCCGATGACGGCGACCGACGAACCGGCCGCCACCTTCGCGGTGTTGAGCGCGGCGCCGAGCCCGGTGGTGACGCCGCAGCCGATGAGCGCGGCGATGTCGAAGGGCACGTCGTCGGGGATCGGTACGGCTGCCCCGGCCGCGACGACGACCTCCTCGGCGAAGGTGCCGGTGCCGGCGAAGCCGAAGACGTCGCCGCCGGGGCGCTTGAAGTTGGGCGTGCCGGCGTTGAGGAAGCCCGACAGGCACAGGTGTGACTGGCCGCGCCTGCACGCGGGACAGCTGCCGCAGGCGGGCAGCCAGCAGACCAGGACGCGGTCACCCGGCTTGAGGTGCGTGACGCCGTCGCCGACGTCGACGACCTCGCCGGCGCCCTCGTGGCCGGGGACGAAGGGCGCGGGCTGCGGGAGTACGCCGTTCATCGCGGAGACGTCGGAGTGGCACAGGCCGGTGGCCCGTATGCGGAGCCTGACCTTCCCCGGCCCGAAGCCGACCGCCTCGACGTCGTCGAGGACTTCGAGTTTGTCCTGCCCGATCTCGTGCAGTACGGCTGCGCGCATGGGGGCGCCTCCTTCGCGGAGCGGTGGGCGGGGTACGGGGCGGTGTGCCCCGGCCCCGAGCGGATGCCCGGCGCCGGGTGTGGACGGCGGGCGGGTGCCGGGTGGTTGGGGGTCGAGCGCCGGATGGTCGGCTGGTGGTCGGCGGTGCTGCTCCTGGGCCTACGGGTGGGGGTGTGGGTGTCTTACGGGTGGTGCGTGCGCGTGTTTTACGGGTGGGAGTAAGCGTGTTTGACGGTTTGACGGGCGTGTTCTACGGGTGCGCGTGGGCGTGATTGGCGCGCGTGGGCGTGATTACGGGTGTGCCGGGGCGTGTTCGACGACGGTGTCGGCGAGGACGGGGGCGTCCTCGCGGTCGGCGGCGGTCACCGAGACCTGGATGCGGCCGGGTTCGGGGGTGTCGCGCCAGGCGCGGATGCGGAGGGTCTCGCCGGGGAAGACGACCCCGGCGAAGCGGGTGGTGTAGGCACGGACGCGGGAGACGTCGCCGCCGAGGACGGTGTCCACGACGGCCTTGAGCGTGATCCCGTAGCTGCACAGCCCGTGCAGGATCGGCCGGTCGAAGCCGGCGCGCTTGGCGAAGTCCGGGTCGGCGTGCAGGGGGTTCCAGTCGCCGGAGAGCCGGTAGAGCAGCGCCTGGTCCTCGCGGATGGGGCGCTCGACGGTGACGTCGGGTTCGCGGGTGGGGAGTTCGAGGCGTTCGGAGGGGCCGCGCTCGCCGCCGAAGCCGCCCTCGCCGCGTACGAAGATTCGGGTGTCGCTGGTCCACAGCGGGCCGTCGCCGTCCTCAGCGGAGGAGCGGAGGACGATGACGGCGGCCTTGTCCTTGTCGTACACCGCGGCGATCTTCGAGGACTGCACGGCGCGGCCCGCGGCCGGGAGCGGGCGGTGCAGCTCGATGCGCTGGCCGCCGTGCAGGACGGCGGCGAGGTCGACGTCGATGCCGGGCGTCCCGAGCCCGCCGGCGGCGGCGAGGGCGCCACCGGCGACGGTCGCGAAGCTGGGCAGTACGTGCAGCCGGGACTCGAGGGTGTAGCGCAGCTCGTCGGGGTCGGTCGCCGGGGCGCCGGCGCCGATGCCCAGGTGGTAGAGCAGGACGTCCTTGTGGTCCCAGGCGAGGTCCGTCGTACGGGGCTCGGCGGAGAGGGCGCGTCCGACGTCGATGGGCATGCGGGTCTCCCTGCGGGGGCGTTTGCACTGGGCACGAGCGGGTGCGTTTGCACTGGGTACGGGCAAGACCCCGGTGCGGCCGTCCGCACCGTCGGTCGCACCGGGGTCGTATTGCGGACCGGCCGGAGGCGCGCCGTTAGAACGCGTTCTAGCCGATGGGGCCATGTATAACGCAGACCACGCACCTTGGGAAGACCGCTGCCTGACGGTATGTCAGTTTGGTCGCGGCACCGGCGCGGGCCGGTTGGACACCCGGGCCCCACCGCGGTGGTTGCGCGCCGTCGCGGCGGAAGGGTTCTGGGGCCGGAGCCCCCAGAACCCCCGGCACCTGACGGGAGTCTGCGCCCGCCAGGAACGCGGGCCGGCTCGGCACCGCCGGGGCCCCGCCGTATCGATTGCTAGCCGTCGCGGCGGGGGCTTCTTCCGGGGACTACATCCCCGGAACCTCACTCCGTGAGCCCGGAGGCGGGTCGCGTCTCGGTGGGTGTGTAGCGTGATCGCCGCA
>NZ_LIQY01000303.1 GCF_001418495.1 Streptomyces pathocidini
CGCCGTGGGGGGTCCCGGGGGCGCGGGAGGCGTACGGGGGCTGAAACTCGACGGGGGCCGGGCGGAAATCCGTTCCCACACCGTCCGGGCGGCATTGGCACTGCTTCTGGGGGAACTGATCGAGAATGGGCGGGCACAGGATACGGAACAGGCCGGGGGGATTTGATGTTTGCAGCCCTGAGTGAACACGTCATCGCTCCCCGCACGGCCGCGGCCCGAGGCGGTACGGTGGGTCGAGAAGGATCCGGATCCGAGGTCCGAGGAGGGAGCCACCGATGATTCTGCTCCGTCGCCTGCTGGGTGACGTGCTGCGTCGGCAGCGCCAGCGCCAGGGCAGAACCCTGCGCGAAGTCTCCTCCTCGGCGCGGGTCTCCCTCGGTTATCTGTCGGAGGTCGAGCGCGGACAGAAGGAGGCCTCCTCCGAGCTGCTCGCGGCGATCTGCGACGCGTTGGACGTGCGGATGTCCGAGGTCATGCGCGCGGTGAGCGACGAGCTGTCGCTGGCCGAGCTGGCCGCTTCGGCCGCCGCGACCGAGCCCGTGCCTCCGATGAGGCCGATGTTCAACCCGGTGACGGTCTCGTCCGTGACCGGAGTGCCGGAGGAGCGCGTGACGATCAAGGCGCCCGCGGAAGCGGTGGACGTCGTCGCGGCATAGCGCCCAGCACAGTCTCGCCCAACACAGTCTTCGGAGCCCCGGTACGCATCTGGTGATGCGGGCCGGGGCTCGATTCTGTGCGGGCCGGGGCTTGGTTCTGTACGGACCTGGGCTCGTTCTGTGGGGAATGATCTGTTGGGAATGACCCGTCTGAGCCGGGTATGCGATCGTGGGGAGAGAGTCGCGACAAAGCAGAAGGAACCAGGAGGAACCTGATGTCTGTCGTCAAGAGCCCACTCACCGAGCAGGATCTGAAGGTCGTGGGCAACGCGCTCCAAGGGGCGCTGATCGACCTCGTGGACCTCTCGCTGGTGGCCAAGCAGGTGCACTGGAACGTGGTCGGTCCACGGTTCCGCTCCATCCATCTCCAGCTGGACGAGGTCGTGGCCAGCGCCCGCCTGCACGCCGACACCGTGGCCGAGCGGGCCTCGGCGCTGGGCGTCTCCCCGGACGGGCGGGCCGACACGGTCTCCAAGGCCGGTGGGCTCGACGTCCACGACGGCTGGATCAAGGACGCGGACGCGGTACGGGTCATGGTGGCGGCCCTGGGCGCCGTGATCGGGCGGATGCGCGAGCGCATCGAGGACACCGACCAGTCGGACCGGGTCAGCCAGGACGTCCTCATCGGGCTGACGGGCGACCTCGAGAAGCACCGCTGGATGTTCGAGGCGGAGAACGCCTGAGGGCCCGGGGGATGGGTTCTCGCGAGGATGCGGGGGGCGCGGATGCCGCGGGGCTGGCGCGTATACACATCT
>NZ_LIQY01000304.1 GCF_001418495.1 Streptomyces pathocidini
CCCCGGCCGGCCGGGGATTCTTCGCGAAGCTGGAAGGCGCCAACCCCGGTGGGATCAAGGACCGGCCGGCGCTGCACATGGTCCGCGAGGCCCGGCGCCGTGGGGAACTCGCACCCGGTGCCCCGATCATCGAGTCCTCCAGCGGCACCCTGGGACTCGGTCTTGCGCTGGCGGGCCTGACCTACGGCCATCCGGTGACCGTCGTCTCCGACCCGGGAATGGAAGGGGCCATGGTGCGCCTGCTGTCCGCCCTGGGCGCGCGGATCGACCAGGTCGCCGCTCCCCATCCCGAAGGCGGCTGGCAGACGGCCCGGCGGGAGCAGGTCGCCGAGCTGCTGGCCGCGGCCCCGGGCGCGTACTGCCCGGACCAGTACCACAACCCCGACAACGTCGCCGCCTACCGCCCGCTGGCCCTGGAACTGCTCGCCCAACTGGGCCGGATCGACGTTCTGGTCACCGCGGTGGGCACGGGCGGCCATTCGGCGGGCATCGCGGCAGGGCTGCGCGAGGCCCTGCCCGACCTGGCGCTGATCGGGGTGGACGCGGTCGGGTCGACGATCTTCGGGCAGCCCGCCCGGCCCCGGCTTATGCGCGGGCTGGGCTCCAGCATGTATCCGTCCAACGTGGACTACGCGGCCTTCAACGAGGTCCACTGGGTGGCGGCGGGCGAAGCGGTGTGGGCCTGCCGCCAGTTGGCCCGCCGGTACCACTTCTCCGGCGGCTGGAGCGTCGGAGCGGTGGCGCTGGTGGCCGGGTGGGCCGCCCGTACGATGCCTGCGGGTACGCGGATCGCGGCGGTCTTCCCCGACGGCCCGTACCGCTACCTGGAGACGATCTACAACGACGCCTGGTGCCGTGAGCACGGCCTGCTGGACGACGCCCCGCCGCCCACCGAACCCGACGAGATCGCCGAAGCGGACGAGTGCGTGGTGGACCGCTGGACACGGTGCAGCCGGGTACGCGATCCGCTCGGCCGCGAACGTACGCCGCTCGCGGGCGACGCGGCCGCCGACGGCCCCGCCGGGGCGGGTGCGCGATGAAGACCCTACGTGCCCAGGTGGCGTCCTTCTCCCCGGGCGCACGGCTGTTGATGGCCAATCAGTTCGCTATCAACCTGGGCTTCTACATGCTGATGCCCTACCTGGCCGACCACCTCGCCCACGGGCTGGGGCTCGCTGCCTGGGCGGTCGGGCTGGTGCTGGGGGTGCGCAACCTCTCCCAGCAGGGCATGTTCCTCGTCGGCGGAACCCTCGCGGACCGGTACGGCTGCAAGCCGATGATCATGGCCGGCTGCGTACTGCGGACGGTGGCCTTCGCGCTGCTCGGACTGGTGGACGCGCTCCCGGCGCTGATCGCCGCCTCCGCGCTGACGGGCCTGGCGGGAGCACTGTTCAACCCGGCGGTGCGCGCTTACCTGGCCGCGGAGGCGGGCGAGGAGCGGCGGGTGGAGGCCTTCGCGGTCTTCAACGTCTTCTACCAGGCCGGGATCCTGGTCGGCCCGCTGGCCGGACTGGCCCTGCTGGCCTGGGACTTCCGCGCCGTGTGCGGGGTGTCCGCGGCCGTCTTCGGGCTGCTGGCGCTGGGCCAGGCCCGTACGCTGCCCGCGCGTCCGCCCGTGGACCGCGGCACGGAGCCGGCGTGGCGGGCCGTGGCCACCGACTGGCGCGCCATCGCCCTCAACCGGCCGTTCCTGCTGTTCTCCGCGGCCATGACCGGCTCGTACATCCTGGCCTTCCAGGTCTACCTCGCCCTGCCGCTGCGCGCACGCGAGCTCTTCGGCGACCGGTCGGGACTGATCACGGGAGTGGTCTTCGCGGTCTCGGCACTCGCCGGGGTGTCCGGCCAGCTGAAGCTGACAGGCTGGGCGAAGCGGCACCTGCCCGGGCCGCGCGCCATTGTGTGGGGGCTGGCCCTGATGGGCGCCGCGTTCCTGCCGCTGCTCCCCGACCCGCACGGCGGAGCCCTCGGCAAGGCGGCGGGGGCGGCGGCGCTCGCGGCCTGCGCGGCGCTGCTGGCCTGGGGCGGGGCGCTGCTCTACCCGTTCGAGATGGACACCATCGTCCGCCTCTCGGGCGAGCGGCGGGTGGCCACCTACTACGGCGCCTACAACACCGCGTCGGGCGTGGCGATTTCCCTGGGCAACCTGGCGGTCGGCGCGCTCTTCGATGTGGGCGTGGCCTGGCTGCCGTGGTGCGCCATGACGGGCACGGGCCTGGTGTGCGCGACCGCCATGGCCTGGCTACACCGCACCGGCCACCTCACGCCGCGACCCGCCACCTTGGCAACCACAGGCTAAAGCCCGCCTGCCCGACAGCCCGGGCGCCGACCGCCCGATAGCCCGACAGCCGGGAGACGCCCGACCGCCGGTCGCCCGCCCGGCTGTCGGGCGCCGCGGCGGCGTACGGCGCATCCCCCGTCGCGGCGCCCACAACACCGAAGCCCTTCCCAGCGGCCCCGGAAGATCCCCGCAGCCGCCGGGCCAAACCGCCACGGGAGGGGGTGCGGGCGCCAACTCGGCACGCCAATCGGCCGCGTTACGGCGGACGAGCGACCCGGCCCGGCCCATCAATGATCCGGGCAACAAGCAAGGGCTTGCGGGGATGGTGGGGGTTCGGGAGGGACAGTGGGTGTCGACCCGATGGTGAGTGACTCCGCGGTGTAATCCGGGACCGAAACTGGGAATCCGCCTTGTTCCTGGATCAGCTGACGCTCATGCCTCGCTCCGGCCATTGGCTCGACTCTTCGTGCATGGCATTGATCTTGCGTGATGCTTTGAGAAAGGTGTAGTCGACATCTCCGTCATCAGGCTTGGCCTTGCAGTCCTGTGGCTCCATGGTGAGCTGCCGTGTCATCTCTTCCGGGTCCTCGCCGAACAGGTAGCGAACGGCGGTGGAGTCCTCGGAAATCTTCTTGAAGTAGACAAGTGCGGCCATTACACAGCCGTGCCACTCGGGCTGGGCGACGCCGTCCAGGAACGCGGCGCACTCGGTGCCGTTCCAGCCCTGAGGGCCGATCCTGTCGAGCCCGCGCCGCTCCACGCGCACCCACGTGCCACGGTCCGTCCGCGCCCCGACCGAGCGCCGCTTCCGTACAACCGAGCCCCGCTCCAGGTGAGTCCGGAGCGAGGTCCCTACCCGATCCAGGACCGCGTCCACGGGTTCAACCCGCAGGTCAACGCCACGAGTTGATGCTGCCGAGCGCGTCATACCCGCGACCGTAGCACCGGGCACCGGCACGACCGAGACGCTGCCGGAGGAGGGTGACGTGCAGAGCGCGCCCCCTGCCCCGCGCTGATACGCAATGAGGGCAGGGCCCGACGTGCTGTCGGCCCTGCTTTCTTGCGCGCTCGTATGCGGGCCACCCTGGCGGCGCGGATCGTCCGCTAGCGGTCCGGGCGAAGCTTGCGATTTGCCGCCGAAGCGGCCGATGTCCAGGTCCAGAAGCTTGGGCAGAGGAGTGCCGCTGATGGCACGGCTGGCCAGGTGCGTGTGGCCGCTGCTGGCACCACCCTCGCCCGCAGTGTCGAACGGCGCGACGGGACACAGCTATCGGGTTCTCTGGGATTCGACTTCGTCGAAGTCAAGAACTGGCGACGCGCTTGCGTCGTTGCAGGATCCACCGGTGTACGGGCGGTGTCAGGCCGGCGCCCACGATGAATCCGAGCACGACGCTCTGGCTCGCGAACGCGATAATCCCGATAAGTGCGCACAGAACCATGCCGGTCGCGACTAGACCCGTGACCTTGACGCGCGGGTTTAACTGGCTCAGCCATTTCACTGTGGAGAGAGCCGTGAGATATACGGTGGAGCCGAAAGCGGCCGATGCCAGAGTGGTTAGAATATTCATTCCGTGACCTTTCAGAATCGGAAGCCGACGTGTTTCTCTTCGGCCGCCTGGGTCAGTTTCGTGTGGACTAGAATAAACTCTAGCGATCTTCGCGGAACGATCAACAGGCTTGAGCAATTGCTGAGGTTCCCTACTCGGACGTCCACCAGGTGAGTGCGGAAAGGCGGGCGATTTCAAGCCGCTGCGGCGCAAAGCGTATCGTTTCACCCGTCGCGACCCGGCGAAACGTCGACTCGATCTGCCCCCGCAACCTGGTGAAGCTGTACCCAGGTTTACGTTTCAAGTCATTTCTGGAATCGTTTCAGCCGCGATGAACGACGCTCTCTCATATCTCCGGCTCGACAGTTCTCCGAAAGGGAACCGGGTGCCCATCTCATTCTTCGGTAGGGATGACCGGAACGCGCACCTGGCTCGGGCGAACTGGATCTACCAGCCGCCCCCACCCGGGGGGCCATTCCCGATGACGCGGGGTCGGGCGGCGCCTCGGTCGTGACGGGGCGTGAGGTCCCGTATGGCGCGCCAGCTCTGAGAGGTCTGGACAACAACGAAGGCCCAGGTCGCTGACCTGGGCCTTCGTTCAAGAGTGCAGAGCGGGTGACGAGAATCGAACTCGCGCTCTGAGCTTGGGAAGCTCATGTTCTACCATTAAACTACACCCGCGAGGAGCGCCGATTGGGGCTCTCAACGTCGCACACTGTACCTCATCGTCGGCCCCCCGGTGTATTCGTCGAGGGGCCTTCGCGCTGTTCCGGCCACTTCGCGCGCCGACGCGTGCGCGATCCTCCCGCCGGCCCGCCGCGCCCCGGGATGTGTATGTGCCGTGGGGGAGTTGGGGCGTAGCGTGGTGGTGCGGAGTGCCGCGTGGAGTGGTGGCGGTTGATCCCCTAATGTGGCTTTTGTCGTCTCCGAATCGACTCAGGCAAGCTCGGCCAGTGGGGAAGGGGCCCGATGGAAACCACCGTCGTCCGTTGTGCGGAAGGGCACGTGTTCTGCACCGCGTCGTTCCCGATGCAGAACCTCGGTTCCGACCGGCTCGGCCCCGGACGGCTGCTGCGCTGCCCCCGGTGCGCACGC
>NZ_LIQY01000305.1 GCF_001418495.1 Streptomyces pathocidini
GTGCGGGGGCGTCCGAGGGCGCGGGGGTGTTCGCCCGTAGCGGATGGAACCCGGCCGCGCCGCATGGAGTGTCAGTGCCGGAGGGTAAGACTTCCCTAGTGGGAGGGGCGACGCGCGGGCCGGAGCCGGTGGCGTTCGCCATCGGCGTAGTGGTATCGAGGGTATCCGCCTGGCCTGCGGGAACATCGTCTCGCACCATCGAGTTGGAGCAGATGTCAGCTGTTCGGCAGTAATTTTCCCCGCCTGCGCGGGGGTGATCCGGACGGGTGTCGGCAGTTGGAATGAGCTGTCCCGCCCTGCGGGACTAGCATGCGGAAGGACAGGGAGGGGATCGTCCCCGATCTTTCTGACCGCTCTGAGGAGCGATTAACGATGTTCGAGAGGTTCACCGACCGTGCGCGGCGGGTTGTCGTCCTGGCTCAGGAAGAAGCCCGGATGCTCAACCACAACTACATCGGCACCGAGCACATCCTCCTGGGCCTGATCCACGAGGGTGAGGGTGTCGCCGCTAAGGCCCTGGAGAGCCTCGGGATTTCGCTCGAGGCGGTCCGCCAGCAGGTGGAGGAGATCATCGGCCAGGGCCAGCAGGCCCCGTCCGGGCACATCCCCTTCACCCCCCGTGCCAAGAAGGTCCTGGAGCTGTCGCTCCGCGAGGCCCTCCAGCTCGGCCACAACTACATCGGCACCGAGCACATCCTGCTCGGCCTGATCCGCGAGGGCGAGGGCGTCGCCGCCCAGGTTCTCGTGAAGCTGGGCGCCGATCTGAACCGGGTGCGGCAGCAGGTCATCCAGCTGCTCTCCGGCTACCAGGGCAAGGAGGCCGCCACCGCCGGCGGCCCGGCCGAGGGCACGCCCTCGACCTCCCTCGTCCTGGACCAGTTCGGCCGCAACCTCACCCAGGCCGCCCGCGAATCCAAGCTCGACCCGGTCATCGGGCGCGAGAAGGAGATCGAGCGGGTCATGCAGGTGCTCTCGCGCCGCACCAAGAACAACCCGGTCCTCATCGGCGAGCCCGGCGTCGGCAAGACGGCGGTCGTCGAGGGCCTGGCCCAGGCCATCGTCAAGGGCGAGGTGCCCGAGACCCTCAAGGACAAGCACCTCTACACCCTGGACCTGGGCGCCCTGGTCGCCGGCTCCCGCTACCGCGGTGACTTCGAGGAGCGCCTGAAGAAGGTGCTCAAGGAGATCCGCACCCGCGGCGACATCATCCTGTTCATCGACGAGCTCCACACCCTGGTGGGTGCGGGCGCCGCCGAGGGCGCGATCGACGCCGCCAGCATCCTCAAGCCGATGCTGGCCCGCGGTGAGCTGCAGACCATCGGTGCGACGACGCTCGACGAGTACCGCAAGCACCTGGAGAAGGACGCGGCCCTGGAGCGCCGCTTCCAGCCCATCCAGGTCGCGGAGCCGTCGCTGCCGCACACCATCGAGATCCTCAAGGGCCTGCGGGACCGCTACGAGGCGCACCACCGCGTCTCGATCACGGACTCGGCCCTCGTGGCGGCCGCCACTCTGGCGGACCGCTACATCTCCGACCGCTTCCTGCCGGACAAGGCGATCGACCTGATCGACGAGGCCGGCTCCCGGATGCGCATCCGCCGGATGACCGCTCCGCCGGACCTCCGCGAGTTCGACGAGAAGATCGCCGACGTGCGCCGGGACAAGGAGTCGGCCATCGACTCCCAGGACTTCGAGAAGGCGGCATCCCTCCGCGACAAGGAGAAGCAGCTGCTGGCGGCGAAGGCCAAGCGTGAGAAGGAGTGGAAGGCCGGCGACATGGACGTCGTCGCCGAGGTCGACGAGGAGCTGATCGCCGAGGTTCTGGCCACGGCCACCGGCATCCCGGTCTTCAAGCTCACCGAGGAGGAGTCCTCGCGGCTGCTGCGCATGGAGGACGAGCTCCACAAGCGCGTCATCGGCCAGAAGGACGCCATCAAGGCCCTGTCGCAGGCGATCCGCCGTACGCGCGCCGGTCTGAAGGACCCGAAGCGCCCGGGTGGCTCGTTCATCTTCGCCGGCCCGTCCGGTGTCGGTAAGACGGAGCTGTCCAAGACGCTGGCGGAGTTCCTCTTCGGCGACGAGGACGCGCTGATCCAGCTCGACATGTCGGAGTTCAGCGAGAAGCACACCGTCTCGCGCCTCTTCGGCTCGCCTCCCGGCTACGTCGGGTACGAGGAGGGCGGCCAGCTCACCGAGAAGGTGCGCCGCAAGCCGTTCTCGGTCGTCCTGTTCGACGAGGTCGAGAAGGCCCACCCGGACATCTTTAACTCGCTGCTGCAGATCCTGGAGGACGGTCGCCTGACCGACTCCCAGGGCCGGGTCGTGGACTTCAAGAACACGGTCATCATCATGACGACCAACCTCGGTACCCGGGACATCTCCAAGGGCTTCAACCTCGGCTTCGCCGCCGGGGGCGACCTCAAGACCGGCTACGAGCGGATGAAGGCCAAGGTCAACGAGGAGCTCAAGCAGCACTTCCGGCCGGAGTTCCTCAACCGTGTCGACGACACGGTGGTCTTCCACCAGCTGTCGCAGGAAGACATCATCCAGATCGTCGACCTGATGCTGTCCAAGGTGGACGAGCGGCTCAAGGACCGCGACATGGGCATCGAGCTCAGCGGCGAGGCCAAGAAGCTGCTCGCGAAGAAGGGCTACGACCCGATCCTGGGCGCCCGGCCGCTGCGCCGGACGATTCAGCGGGAGATCGAGGACGTGCTCTCCGAGAAGATCCTCTTCGGGGAGCTGCGTCCCGGCCACATCGTGGTCGTGGACATCGAGGGCGAGGGCGAGGAGAAGACCTTCACCTTCCGCGGCGAGGAGAAGTCGGCGCTGCCCGACGTCCCCCCGATCGAGTCCGCGGCGGGCGGGTCGGGTCCCAACCTGACGAAGGACGTCTGAGGCGCCCTGTAAAGCCGTAGACCCGGTAAAGCCGTAGAAAGGGCTGGGCCCGGAACCGTGCACACGGTTCCGGGCCCAGCCCTTTGTCGTGCGGCGGGGGCGCCGTATTCGCGGGCGGATTCCACCGTGGGCCTTTGGTCCCGAAACGGACAGACACAAGACCCGCGGAATTGCCTTTTGATCTTATGCGCCGGTGACATGACGCACGTGGGCTGGCTCACGTACGGCACGGAATAGTAGCCACATGGGGTGAAATGTCCGAAGTGCGCGTTCTGTGCATGCGGCAAACCAGGGCCCACGGCCTCGTGCCCCCGTGTTTCCCAGGCCTGAGCTCCACCGTCCTGTGGGAGAAGGAGGAGGCGCGGGATTCGAGGGCGGGTTTCCGAGGCCTTTGACGGTGTCCGCAAAGGCCTGCCGAGGGCGGCGAATCAGGCCCCTTTTCTACGACATCGGCTAGTAGAAAGGCCGCTTGGCGCCTCGGAAAAGGCGGGTTACCAAGGATGAGCGATTCCGGAACGCAGCCGGGATCGAGTCTCTCTCTGGAGGAAAGCCCGCATGACGAAGCACACCCAGAAGACCAGCACCCCGAAGGCCACCGTCCGCCGCCGTGCCGCGATCCTGGCCGTGGGAATGGGAGCTTCGGCGGCACTGGGAACCGGGGTCGCGTTCGCCGCTGCGGGCGCCCCCGCTCCCCAGGGCGGTGAGCTGCTCGCCGTCAACACCGCCGCCAAGCTGTCCCAGGTCGTGAAGGCCCAGGCCGAGGGTCAGAAGAAGGCCGCCGACACCCAGGTCGCCGCTGCCAAGGCCAAGGCCGCCGCCGCCAAGCGCGCCGCCGAGAAGGCCGCCGCCGACCGCAAGGCTCGCGAGGCCAAGAAGATCACCCCGGCCTCCTGGACCACCCCGGTCGACAAGTACACGCTCGGCTCGACCTTCGGCCTCGGCGGCAGCCACTGGGCCAACAAGCACTCCGGCCAGGACTTCGTCGTGCCGACCGGCACCAAGGTCAGGGCCGCCCACACCGGCACCGTCGTCACCGCCGGCTGGGGTGGCGCGTACGGCAACAACATCGTGATCAAGCACGGTGCGAACACGTACACCCAGTACGGCCACCTCTCGAAGCTGGAGGTCCGGGTCGGCCAGCAGGTCACGACCGGCCAGGAGATAGGCAAGTCCGGCAGCACCGGTAACTCCACCGGCCCGCACCTGCACTTCGAGACCCGGACCCAGCCGGTCTACGGTTTCGCGGTCGAGCCGCTGCACTTCCTGCGCTCGCACGGCGTGAACCCGTGACGCACCTGAGCGTGTGACGCCCGGACTCCGGGCACGGTCGCAAACCGGTCTACGCGTGATGGGCCGAGGTGACCAACTCCAAGGCGACCTCGAGGACGGCTTTCTGCTTGTCCTCGAGGTCGCCTTCGATGTCTTTGAGGGCGAACGTGCCCGCGTGGATGGTGAAGAGCGCGCTGATGCAGCGGACCTGGTCGCCCAGCGGGGCGTCCGGCTCCTTGATCAGGTCGAACAGGGAGAACAGGCGCACCTTGAAGCTCTCGCCGATGCTCAGCTCCCGCATCGTCGCCTGGTTCTCCTGGATGAAGCGGAAGAGCGGGCCGGCGTCGGCCAGCAGGGCGCTGTAGCGGCGCAGCAGCTCCTGCTTGGTCTCCAGCGTGCGGGGCTGCTTCCCGCCCCACTCGATCAGCTCGTCGAAGGGCTTGCGCCGGTCGTCGAAGATGCTGATGACCAGGTCTTCCTTGGTCTTGAAGTGGTAGTAGAGGGCCGCTTTGGTGACCTGGAGATGCTCGGCGATCTCCCGCAGCGAGGTCTTCTCGTACCCCTGCTCGGCGAACAGCGACAGGGCTACGTCCTGGATGCGCGCGCGGGTGTTGCCCCGCCGCGCCTGTGGTGTGCTGCCCATCGTGCTGCTCTCCCCAATACTTACTTGACGCCCGGCTAGTAGTCGGTCTACCTTCCCAGTGTAGTCACTAGCCGGTCGGCAAGTAAGTAGGAGTCAGGCCATGTCACAGCCCCCCGCAGCCGCGCAGCCCGGATCGGAGGAGCCGTCGGCGGCCCCGTCGGGCAAACCGCAGGCCTCCGTACGCATCGTGCTGCTCGCGCTGATGATCGCGATGCTGCTCGCGATGCTCGACAACATGATCATTGGTACCGCGATGCCCACGATCGTCGGCGAACTCGGCGGCCTTGAGCACCTGTCCTGGGTCGTGACGGCCTACACCCTGGCGACCGCCGCCTCGACCCCGATCTGGGGCAAGATCGGCGACATGTACGGGCGGAAGGGCAGCTTCCTTACGTCCATAGTGATCTTCCTGATCGGCTCCGTGCTCAGCGGCATGGCCCAGGACATGGGCCAGCTGATCGGCTTCCGGGCGATCCAGGGACTGGGCGCCGGCGGTCTGATGGTCGGCGTCATGGCGATCATCGGCGATCTGATTCCGCCGCGGGAGCGCGGCAAGTACCAGGGCATGATGGCCGGAGTCATGGCTCTCGCCATGATCGGCGGCCCGCTCGTCGGCGGCACCATCACCGACCACCTCGGCTGGCGCTGGAGCTTCTACATCAACCTGCCGCTGGGCGCCGTGGCCCTGGCCATGGTCACCGCCGTGCTGCACCTGCCGAAGAAGCGCACCAAGGCCCGTATCGACTATCTCGGCGCCGCGCTGCTGACCGTCGGCATCACCTCGATCGTGCTGGTCACGACCTGGGGCGGCACCGAGTACGCGTGGACCTCGGCCGTGATCATGGAGCTGATCGCGCTCGGCGTTGCCTCCCTCGTCGGCTTCGTGTTCTCGCAGACCAGGGCCGCAGAACCGATCGTGCCGCTGCACATCTTCCGGAACCGCAACTTCACGCTGATGTCCGTGATCGGCTTCCTGACCGGCTTCGTGATGTTCGGCGCGGTGCTCTTCCTGCCGCTGTTCCAGCAGTCGGTCCAGGGCGCCTCGGCCACCAACTCCGGGCTGCTGCTCCTGCCGATGCTGCTGTCGATGATGGTCGTCTCGCTGTTCGCGGGCCGGGTCACCACCCAGACCGGCAGGTACAAGGTCTTCCCGATCGCCGGTGGTGGGCTGATGGTGCTGGGCCTGTTCCTGCTCGCCCAGATGGACACCGACACCTCGCGGCTGACCTCCGGCCTCTACATGGCGGTGCTCGGCGCGGGCATGGGCTTCCTGATGCAGATCACGATGCTGGTCGCGCAGAACAGCGTCGAGATGAAGGACATGGGCGTCGCGTCCTCCACGGCCACCCTGTTCCGCACACTCGGCAGCTCCTTCGGCGTCGCGATCATGGGCGCGATCTTCAACCACCAGGTGCAGCAGGAGATGACCGAGCGGGGCGGCTCGGCCGCCGCCGGGGCCACCTCGCACTCCGCCCAGCTGGACGCCGCGAGCCTGGCCAAGCTGCCCGACGCGGTGCGCGAGGCCTACCAGCACGCGGTCGCCTCCGGCACCCACTCGGCCTTCCTGCTCGGCTCCGCGATCGCCGTGATCGCGTTCGCCGCGGCCTGGTTCGTCAAGGAGGTGGCGCTGCGCGGCGCGGGCTCCAAGCCGACCGGGTCCGTGGAGGGTGGGGACGCTCCGCAGGGCAAGGCGACGGTTGCAGAGGCCGTCTGACCTGGGCCGACCCGGCCGTGAAGGCCCCTGGCGCCAAGGCGCCGGGGGCCTTTGTCAGTGGTGCGTGCCAGCATCGTCGTGTGACCAGTGACGCGCCCCCCC
>NZ_LIQY01000306.1 GCF_001418495.1 Streptomyces pathocidini
CCCGACAGGTCCCCGCCCGACAGGCCCTCGTGCGCCGAGTCCCCGTACGCCGGAGCCTCAGACTCCGGCGTACGAGTGCTTGCCGTTGATGAAGATGTTCACGCCGTAGTAGTTGAACAGGAAGCACGCGAACGCGATGAGCGCCAGGTAGGCGGCCTTGCGTCCCTTCCAGCCCGCCGTGGCGCGGGCGTGCAGGTAACAGGCGTACGCGACCCAGGTGATGAAGGACCAGACCTCCTTGGGGTCCCAGCCCCAGTAGCGGCCCCAGGCTTCGCCGGCCCAGATCGCGCCCGCGATGATCGTGAACGTCCACAACGGGAAGAACGCCGCGTTGATGCGGTAGGCGAACTTGTCGAGCGAGGCCGCGGAGGGCAGCCGCTCCAGGACCGATGTGGCGAACGCCCCGGGCTCGCCGCCGCCGGCGAGCTTGTTCTCGTAGCTGTCGCGGAACAGGTACAGCAGCGTGGCCACCGCGCCAAGGTAGAAGACCGCGCCGCAGACGATCGCGGTCGAGACGTGGATCCACAGCCAGTACGAGTGGAGGGCTGGAACCAATTGGTCGCTGTCGGTGTACAAGACAGTGACGGCAAGGCCGAGATCGAGGAGGACCGTGGTGACGAGGGGGAGGCCGATCCACCGGACGTTCTTCTTGGCGAGGAGGAACGCGAGATACGCACCGACGGCGACGGTGGAGAAGGTGGTGGAGAACTCGTACATGTTGCCCCAGGGCGCGCGCTGCACCGACAGCGCCCGGGTCACCACACCGGCCGCCTCCAGCAGGAAGGCGAGCACGGTGAGGGAGACGGCGATCCGCCCGTACAGATCGCCCTGTTCGTCGCCGCCGTGGGCGCCGGGTCCGTCGGGTACGTCGCGGGTTCCGGCCGAGGACCGGGTGACGACCTTGGGACGCTCCAGTACGGCGGTGCCACCCCCCTCACCGGCGGCGGTCCGGACCGTCACGGCGGGGCCGGAGGCGGCGGGCGTGCTCTTCGCGGCCCCGGTCAGCGCGGCGGCGGTGCGGCCCACCTTGCTCCGGCTGCCGAAGATCCATTCCGCGATATGCCCGAAGAAGGCGAGCGTGTAGACCGCCATGGACGAATAGATCAGCACGTTGCTGACGTTGGCCAGGTTCTCGTTGGTTGCGGCAGCGAGGATCACGCGCGCGCTCCTTCAGCGGGATCAACAGGATCGGCTGGGATTTCGTCGGCTGGGGTTTCGTCGACCGGGGCACCGGCAGCCGGGGTGCTGGTGGCCAGAGTCGCGGTCGGGGCCCGGGAGTTGAGGTCGGCGGCCAGGTCGGCCAGCTCCTCCGGGAGCTTCGGGGACTCGCTGCGCCCGAGCCCCGCCATCTCGACGACCGTGACCCCGTCCGCGCCGCGGACGGCCCGGACCCACACTCGGCGGCGCTGGATGAACAGCGACCCGGCGAGGCCCGCGAGGGCCGCCACCGCACCGCCGAGGGCCAGGCCGTTGCCGGGCTGGTGGGAGACCTGGAAGCTGGCCCAGGGCTTGACCCCGTCGAAGGACAGGGTGCCGGCACCGTCCGGGAGGGTCATGGTCTCGCCGGGGCGCAGGGCCTTGCGGAAGAGGTCACCGGTCTTGTCCTTGAACTGCTTCATCTTCCGTGTGTCGAGCTGGTACACGTTCTGCGGCAGTCCGGAGTCGACGCCGAGGCTGCCGCGGAAGGCGTTCAGGGAGAGGACCGGGTAGTCGAGCGCAGGGAAGGAGGAGTGCGGGCCACGCACCGCGTCGAGGGCGTAGGTGGGGGTGAACCGGCCCTGGAATCCGAGCTGGTCCTTCTTGCCGTTCTTGTCGCGGTAGTCGGGGACCTTGATGACACCGACGGAGGTGAAGCCCATGTCGCCGGTCGGCAGGAAGGCGACCGGGCCCTGGTAGGCGAGGTCGCCCTGCCCGTCCCGGACGGTGACCACCGGCGCGTAGCCGTGGCCGAGGAGGTAGACCTTGCTGCCCGCGACCTCGAGGGGCTTGTTGACCTCGATGTCCTTGGTCCGCTCCTTGCCGTCGGCACCTTCCCAGTAGGAGACGGTGGCGCGGAAGGTGCGGGGGGTGCCCTTCTGCGGGCCGGTCCGCTCGTAGGTGGCCTGGAAGTCCTTCAGCGAGAAGCCGAAGGGGGCGAGGCTGTCGGAGTCGAAGAGGCTGCCCGACTTGAAGTCGTCGTACTGGGTGAGGGTGTTGGAGAAGCCGTCGCCCTCGACGATCAGCTTGCCGCCCTCGGACTTCCACAACTGGCCGGCCGCGAAGGCCACCAGCAGCACAATGAGCGCGAGGTGGAAGAGGAGGTTGCCGGCCTCGCGGAGGTAGCCCTTCTCGGCGGCTACGGCGTCGCCGGTGGTGTGGGCCCGATAGCGGCGGCGGCCGAGCAGCTCGCGCCCCGCCGCGAGCACCCGCTCGGGCTCGGCGTCGGTGCGCCAGCTCGTGTACGCGGGCAGCCGGGTCAGCCGGCGGGGGGCGGCCGGGGGGCGGCTGCGCAGTTGGCCGACGAACTGCCAGGTGCGGGGCACGATGCAACCGATGAGGGAGACGAACAGGAGGATGTAGATCGCCGAGAACCACACCGAGCTGTAGACGTTGAACAGGCCCAGCTTGTCGTAGAGCGGCGCGAGGGTCTCGTGCTGGGTCCGGAACTCCTCGACCTTGACCGGGTCGACGCCGGTCTGGGGGATCAGCGAGCCGGGGACGGCGCCGAGCGAGAGGAGGAAGAGCAGGATGAGCGCGACCCGCATCGAGGTCAGCTGGCGCCAGAACCAGCGCGCCCAGCCGATGACGCCGAGCGCCGGGACGCCGCCCGTGCGCTCGGCCGACGCCTCCGCCCGGTCGCGGCGGGCGGCGGACTCCTCGGGGGAGGTGGAGAGTTGGGAGCCCGCAGCGCCCAGCTCGCGCTCGTCCGCCTCGGCGCCCGCCCGCTCGACGGTCTCGGCGCCCGGTTCGCCCGGATTATCGGCCCGCGTGTCCGTGTTGGCCATGGTTCAGATTCCCGGGGTGAAGGTGGACGACCAGACCTGCAGATCACCGATGATGCGGTCCCAGACCCCCGTGACGAGCAGCGCCCCGACCGCGACCAGCATCAGACCACCGGTCCGCATGACCCACACGTAGTGCCGCTTGACCCAGTCGAACGCGCCGAGGGCCCGCCGGAAGGCGACCGCGGTCAGGATGAACGGGACGCCGAGACCCAGGCAGTACGCGATGGTGAGCAGCGCTCCGCGCCCCGCGCTCGCCTCGTTGAACGCCAGGGCGTTGACGGCCGCGAGCGTCGGCCCGATGCAGGGCGTCCAGCCGATGCCGAACAGCACGCCCAGCAGGGGCGCGCCCGCGAGGCCCATCGCGGGCCGCTTGTGGAAGCGGAACTCCCGCTGGGTGAAACCGCCGATGACCCCCATGAAAGCGAGGCCCATGACGATCGTGAGAGCGCCGAGGACCTTGGAGATCGTCTCCTTGTGCTCCTCCAGCGTCAGTCCGAAGTTCCCGAACAGCGCCCCGTAGGAGACGAAGACGGCGGTGAAGCCGAGGATGAACAGGGAGGCCCCGGCGGCCATCCGGCCGCGCCGGGCTTCGGCGAGGTCGGTGCCGCTGACGCCCGTGACGTACGAGAGATAGCCCGGTACGAGCGGCAGCACGCACGGGGAGAAGAAGGAGACGAGCCCGCCGAGGAGGGCGACGGGCACCGCCAGCAGGAGCGCGCCCGTCAGGACGGTCCGGTTGGGGTCGGTCGCGGCGGCGAGAGCGAGCACGTGATCACTTCTCCGCGATCAGCGGTTCGAGCGTCTTGCGCAGCTCGTCCTCGCCGAGCGCCTTCAGGGCGCGGGCGGCGATCCTGCCCTCGCGGTCGACGATCACGGTGGAGGGGATCGCCTTGGGGTTGAGGCTGCCGGCCGGGAAGCGCAGCATCAGCTTGCCCATGGGGTCGTAGAGGCTCGGGTAGGGAACGGCGAATTCCTTCTCGAACTTCTGCGCCGGGGGCTTGCTGGAGTCGCGGGTGTTGATGCCGACGAACTCGACGCCGTCCGCCTTCGTGTCCTTGGCGACCTTGACCAGGTGGGGCATCTCGGCGCGGCACGGCGGGCACCAGGAGCCCCACACGTTGAGGACGAGGACCTTGCCCTGGTAGTCGGACAGGTCGAGCTTCTTGCCGTCGATCGTGGTGCCGGTGATCGCAGGGAGCGGCTGCCGGTCGCCCCGCTCGGCGGTGTCGATGCCTCCGGTGCCGGCGACGAACTTGGTGTCCGCGGAGCCGCCGGAGGTGCCGCCCGAGCCGCAGGCGGTGAGCGCCAGGGCCGCGGCGGCCGCCCCCGTCGCCAGCACGGCGCGGCGCACGGGCACGGCGGCGCGGCGGCGTGTCGTACGGCGGTTCGTGCGGCCGGGGAGGGCGCTCCAGTCAGACATGTGAAAAGTTTCGCATGGCCTCTCCGGGGATCTTCCGCACCCCCCTTGCCCCGCCTGAATCCGCCTGTCAGCGGGGGAGCACGCCCGTCCCTACCGGCTCACTCCGGTTCACACCGCCGACACCGCCTGACGCCGCCGACAACCGCCTCACGCCGCGAACGCCGCCTCGGCCCGCTCACGCCGCTGACAGGAACTGCCGCCATCCGCCGGGCGGCTGCTGCCCGACGCCGAGCCCGCGGAGCTTGGCGAGCACCTTCGGGTCCTGGGCGTCCAGCCAGTCCACGTACTGCCGGAAGGAGACGAGCCGCACGTCGCTGTGGGTCTCGTCGGCTATGTGCTTGATCGCTTCCTCGACGGCGTTCATGTAGATGCCGCCGTTCCACGTTTCGAAGTGGTTGCCGACGTAGAAGGGGGCGCGGTTGGTCTCGTACGCGCGCTGGAAGCCCTGGATGTACGCGTCGCGGGCCTGCTCCTGCCAGGCCGGGTACTTGGCAGGATCGCTCTTGGTCGCGTTCTGCGACTGGTTGTACATCATGTTGTAGTCCATCGACAGGACCTGGAACGACCGCCCGGGGAAGGGCACTTGCTGGAGCGGAAGGTCCCATATGCCCATCTTCTTGGTGGGCCATATCTGGAAGCCGCCGGGCGAGCTGGCGTCGTAGCGCCACCCCAGCTGCCGCGCCGTCGGCAGCAGGTTGTCCTGCCCGAGCAGGCAGGGCGTACGGCTGCCGATGAGCTCCTTGCGGTAGTCGAAGGGCAGCGGGGGCAGGTCCTTGAAGCCGGTGTTGGTGCGCCAGCGGGTGACGAAGGACATCGCCTGGTCGATCTCGGAGCGCCACTGCGCGGGTGTCCACTTCTCCACCGAGCCGGAGCCGGCACAGAAGTGCCCGTTGAAGTGGGTGCCGATCTCGTGCCCGTCCAGCCAGGCCTGGCGCACGTTCTCCAACGTCATGCGGATGTGCTCGTCGGTGAGGTAGCCGATGTCGGAGGCGCCGACGCGGTTGTTGGGCGGCTGGTAGAGGTCCCTCTTCGACTCGGGCAGCAGATAGAGCCCGGAGAGGAAGAAGGTCATGGCCGCGCCGTGGTCCTTGGCGAGCTTGAGGAAGCGCGGGAAGAGTCCGTTGCCGACCTCGGCCGCCCCGTCCCAGGAGAAGATGACGAACTGCGGTGGGGTCTGGCCGGGTTCGAGCCGCTCGGGCTTCGGCTGGTTCGGCTGCGGGCCGGTGTCGGCGGTCGACCCGTCGCCGATCAGCTTCTCCTCGCTCCGGCTGTCTTCGCCCTGCGGCTCCTTGCCCGCCTGGTCCGCGGCTCCCGCCGCGGTGGCGGACGCGCCGCCGGACCCCGTCGTCGTCCCGCAGGCAGCGACCCCGGCGGCGGCCGCGGTGGCAAGCCCGATCCCCAGAAATCCCCGTCGGCCGATATCGCGCATGCTGTCCTCATCTCACCTACTGCGCCCGGTTTTTCATACAACCGGACAGCAGTTAAGAGGAGACGGAGAGAGTCGCGGTTCCGAAAATCGGGCTAAACCCGGCAGATTCAACAAGTGTTATACAAAGGGCCACACGACAGACCCTCGGACGAGTACGCGCCGGTCCACCAACCGGCCCTACGCGCCGAACCCCTTCGCGCCCTTGACCGAGCCCTTCCCGAACCGCCGCCGCGCGCCCGGGAGGAGGTGCGCGGGTACGAGGTCGCGCGCCGGTTCGCTGTAGCCGACCGAGACGAGCCGGTCGCCCTCGTACGTGAAGGTGGTCAGGCTGGCGAGCGAGCACTGCCGCCGCCGCGGGTCGTGCCACAGCCGCCGCCGCTCGGCAAAGCTGCGCACGATCCAGATCGGCAGCTGATGGCTGACGGCCACCGCCTCGTGGCCGCGCGCCGCGTCCCGCGCCGCGGACAGCGCGCCCATCATCCGGACGACCTGGTCGAGGTAGGGCTCGCCCCAGGACGGGCGGAAGGGGTTGGTGAGGTGGCGCCAGTTGCCCGGCCGCCGCATCGCGCCGTCGCCGACGCCGAAGGTCTTGCCCTCGAAGACGTTGGCGGCCTCGATGAGCCGCCCGTCGGTGTCGATGTCGAGCGCATGGGACTTGGCGATCGGCGTGGCCGTCTCCTGGGCCCGCTCCAGCGGCGAGGAGACGATGTAGCGGATGTCGCGCTCGGCGAGGTGCTCGGCGACCCGGTCGGCCATCTGCCGCCCCAGTTCCGAGAGGTGGTAGCCGGGCCGGCGCCCGTAGAGGACGCCGTCGGGGTTCTCCACCTCGCCGTGGCGGACCAGGTGGACGACGGTCACCGTCCGGTCTCGCTCGGGACCGGGGGCCGGGTCGGCGCCACCGGCGGGCACGGCGCCGGCGGCCGGGACCGTGCCGGCGGAGGGGGTCTCGTCGCGCGCGGGGCTCTCGTTGCTCATGCCGCCCATCATGCGCCCGCCTCTCATGCGCCCGCCTCCGCGGTCGCCTCCGCCGCGGCCCGCGCGGCGGCGGGCAGGGCGGCCGCGATGCGCTCGATCGCCGCGCTGTCGTGGGCCGTCGAGACGAACCAGGACTCGAAGGCGGAGGGCGGGAGGTAGACGCCCTGGGCGAGCATCGCGTGGAAGAAGGCGGTGAAACGGTACGCCTGCTGGCCCTTGGCCTGGTCGTAGTCCGTCACCTCCCCGTCGGTGAAGAAGACCGAGAACATGTTCCCGGCCGACTGGAGCCGGTGCGCCACGCCCTCCTTGGCCAGCGCCTCGGTGACCAGGCCCCGCACCTCGGCGGAGACCGCGTCCACCCTCTCGTACGCCGCGTCGTCCAGCAGGCGGAGCTGGGCGAGGCCGGCGGCGGTGGCGACCGGGTTCCCGGAGAGGGTGCCGGCCTGGTAGACGGGGCCGGCGGGCGCGAGGTGGGCCATGACGTCGGCCCGGCCGCCGAAGGCCGCGGCCGGGAAGCCGCCACCCATGACCTTGCCGAAGGTCATCAGGTCGGGCTCGACACCGTCGAGGCCGAACCAGCCGGCGCGGCTGACCCGGAAACCGGTCATGACCTCGTCGGAGATGAAGAGCGCGCCGCTCTCCGCGCACAGCGACTTCAGCCCGGCGTTGAACCCCGGCAGCGGCGGCACCACTCCCATGTTGCCGGGCGAGGCCTCGGTGATCACACAGGCGATCTCGCCGGGGTGGCGGGCGAAGGCGCGGCGTACGGCGTCCAGGTCGTTGTACGGCAGCACGATCGTGTCGCCGGCCTGCGCGCCGGTCACGCCCGGGGTGTCCGGCAGCCCGAAGGTCGCGACGCCGGAGCCAGCGGCGGCCAGCAGCGCGTCCACGTGCCCGTGGTAGCAGCCGGCGAACTTGATCACCTTGGTACGGCCCGTGAAGCCGCGGGCGAGCCGGATCGCCGACATGGTCGCCTCGGTCCCGGAGGAGACCAGGCGCACTTGCTCGACGGGGGCGATCCGCGCGACGATCTCCTCGGCGAGCGCGACCTCGCCCTCCCCCGGCGTGCCGAAGGAGGTGCCGCGCGCCACGGCCGCCTGCACCGCGGCAGTGACCTCCGGGTGCGCGTGCCCGAGGATCATGGGGCCCCAGGAGCACACGAGGTCGACATACTCGCGACCGTCGGCGTCGGTGAGGTAAGGACCGGTACCGGACACCATGAACCGGGGCGTACCGCCCACGGCGCGGAAGGCGCGCACCGGAGAGTTCACGCCGCCTGGCGTGACGACGGCCGCACGGTCGAACATCGTCTGCGAAACTGGGGCATCGTACGAGTAAGTCACGCATGCCATGGTGTCAGAGCCTCAGGGCGACGCGCGGCCGGGCGTTTCGCGACCCGTCCTCGGGGGAGGTCTTGAGACGATGATCGGGTTGCGCGGCTGGGTCCGCGAGTGGTCGGGTGGAGATATGCAGCGCGGTGGCGGACTGGGCGAGGGGACCGATGACCTGGGCCCCGAGCGCGCTGGGGTTCCTCAAGCCGAGGGTGAAGGACCGGGACGGGGTCGGCACCGGCGGCGCGAACGTGAGCGGGAGCGCGAGGCGCGGAGTGGTGGGAGCAGGGGTGGCCGAGTGGGGGTGACCTACAAGTACTTCGGCGCGCCCGACGGCGCCACCGCGGCCCGGGTCCCGATCTCCATGCGCCCTGAGGAGCTGGGCGGGGACGAGCTCGGCATGGGCGGGATGTTCACGAAGATCAAGCCGGAGACGATGGCCGCGATGGTCCTCACCGGCATCGAGGGCATACCGCTGCACAAGGTCCCACCGCTCGAACTCGTCGTCCTGCACCCGGACTACGCGGTGGTGAAGCTGCCGATGACGGTGGTGGACCCGCTCCGCGGGGTGGGCGAGGAGTCGGTGGGCGCCGCGGCCTTCATCTGGTCGACCGTCCCGGACCGCGGGGGGCCACGGGACGCGTACAACGTCTACCAACTCCTCCACGAATGGCAGGACTTCAGCCACCGCCTCCACGAGGCGGGACATCAGCCGTACTGCCTGGTCTGGCCGTGACCTCCGTCTCCGCTGCGAGGAGCCGGAGAGAGCGGTCCGCGGCGGAACCGGGTTCGGCCGTGTAGAGCGTCAGGGCCTGGTCCGGGGCGTCGGGGATGCGGAAGGTCTCGAAGGAGAGGTCCAGCGGGCCGGTCAGCGGGTGGTGGAGCGGTTTGTGGCCGTAGTTCTCGTCGCGGACGGTGTGGTCGGCCCAGAGGGTTCTGAATTCCTCACTGTTCTCGGCGAGTTCGTCGATGAGTTCCATCAGTTCCTCGTCGTCCGGATGGCGTCCGGCGTCCACGCGGAGGAATCCGACTGTGTCATCGGCCTTCCGCTCCCAGTCGACATAGCGTCGACGCGCCGTTTCGTCGAGAAAGGTCAGCCGCGCCAGATTGCGGCGCTCGACCGGCAGTCGGGGAAAGTCCGCGATGAGAATGCGGGCGAGGTCGTTCCAGGCGAGGATCTGCAACCGGCGGCCCACGACGTACGCGGGGGCGTTCTCCAGGGTGTCGAGTACGCGCTGGAGTCCGGGCCTGACCCGCTCCTCCGAAGGGGCGTCCTCGTTCCGTCCTCCGCTGCCGCTGTGCATCAGCGCGTAGAGGTGCTGCCGCTCGGTCCGGTCCAGTCGCAGCGCCCGGGCGATCGCGTCGAGGACCTCCGCGGAGACGTTGCCGCCGCGCCCCTGCTCGAGGCGTACGTAGTAGTCGACGCTCACCCCGGCGAGTTGGGCCAGTTCCTCGCGCCGCAGCCCCGGCACCCTGCGCCGGGCCCCGTACTCCTTCAACCCAATGTCCTGCGGCCGCACTCGGGCCCGCCGGGAACGCAGGAACTCACGCAACTCCGAACGACGATCCATGCACCCATGATGCCTGCCCCGAAAGGTGGTACTGCGAGTCCCAGGAATCCCGTACCGGGGGAAGAACAGGGAATCCGCGAGGGCTGGAAATACGAAGGCGCCCGCCCCACGATGAATTCCATGGATTCGAAGAAGGAAAAGCTGCGCATCGTCGTGGGAAGCGACTTCCGGGGGCTGGAGTACAAGGAGGCCATCAAGGCGTTCCTGGAGAAGGATCCCCGCGTGGCGTCCGTCCAGGACGTGGGCGTCGCCCGGGGCGCCGACATCGGCTACCCGCACATCGCGGTCGACGCCGCCGAGATCGTCGCCGACGGCGAGGCCGACCGGGCGCTGCTGATCTGCGGCACCGGCCTCGGCATGGCCATCAGCGCGGGCCTGGTCCCGGGCATCCGCGCGGTCACCGTCAACGACGCCTACCAGGTCGAGGGCTCGGTCCTGCTGAACAACGCCCAGGTGATGACCCTGGGCCAGATGTGCGTCAGCCTGCACCACGCCCAGACGCTGGTCGACCAGTGGCTGGATCTGCACTACGACCCCACCTCCGAGTGGGCACCCCTGATGGACGCGATGGTCGAATACGAGACCGAGTACGCGGGCAAGGCCGGCTGATGTGGTGCTACGACTGCGCCGAACTCGGCCGGGAGGCCGGTTCGGTGGGAGTCTGCCGGGAGTGCGGCGCGGCGGTGTGCCCCGCGCATGCCGTCGCCGTGGAACACCCGGTGCGCCGCCCGGCGGGCCTGACGCAGAGCACGTCGCGCCCGGCCCGCCGGGTGACCTGTCGCGTCTGCCGGCCCGCACATCCGGCGCCGGCCGCACCGAGCGCCCGTACGCCGGCGGCCGCACACCGGACCGCCTGATGCCGACTGATGCCGAAGGTTCCGAGGAAGGACCCCTGAACAAGCCATGATCTTCATTACCGTGAAATTCACCGTCCGCCCCGAGCACAGCGAGGACTGGCTCGACCTCGTCGACGGCTTCACCCGCGCCACCCGCCAGGAGCCGGGCAACCTCTTCTTCGAGTGGTCCCGCAGCGTGGACAACCCGCACCAGTTCGTCCTGGTCGAGGCGTTCCGCGACAGCGAGGCGGGCCGGGCCCACGTGGAGTCCGAGCACTTCGGGGCGGCCATGGACGCGATGTCGTACGCGATCGCGGAGACGCCGCAGATCGTCTCCACCGAGATCGCGGACAGCGACGGGTGGGGGCGGATGGGCGAGCTCTCCCCGCGTGAGCCCGGCGGCGCGTAGGGCTGTCGCGGCCGAACAGCTGTAGACGGAGGGCCCGTTCGTGGTGTTGCCACCACGAACGGGCCCTGGCGTTGACGCTCATCCGCCGCGCGTGCTCGTGACGTTGTGCCGCGAGCGACTCGTGGCGTTGTGCCGCGAGCGAAGGGGCGGGGGGCCTAGATGTCGGACTCGTCCGAAGCAGCCGACTCGACCTGGGGCGCGGGCTCTCCTGAAGCATCCGGACCGTCCGAAGCGGCGGGCTCATCCGAAGCGGCGGGCTCATCCGAAGCAGCCGACTCGGCTGAAACGTCCGGCTCCGGAGAGTCGGCGTTCTGTGAATCCGGCTCAGTGGCCTCGGCGGTCTCGGACGGTGTGGACGAATCGGTCACCGTCTGGTCGCCCGTCGTCTGCGAATCCGTCCCGTCAGCCGCCTGCGCATCGGTGTCGGGTTGGGGTTCGCCCGTGGTCGGCTGCGCCGCGGCGGCCGACTGCGCGGCGGTTTCCGGGTTCTGCCCTTCAGAGGATGCGCCTTCGGGTGTCGCCCCTTCCTGGGGTGCTACCTCCTGAGGCGCCTGTTCCTGGGGCGTTACCTCATGGGGCGCTTGCTCCTGGGGGGCTTGCTCCTGGGAGGCCTGTTCCTGGGGCGCTGCCTCCTGGGAGGCTGCCTCCGGCTCCGGGGCCTCCTGTTGCGATGCCGCGGGCTCCTCCGTAGCGGAATCGTCCGGTGTGTTCTGCGCAGGTGCCGCGGATGCTTCCGCGCTCCGCTGATTCCGCTCGGCCATCAGCTGGTCGTACACGGGTGTATCGGCCTGCGCAGCACTCTGCTCCTGATCGGAATCCTGCTTCTGATCCAGCGCGTTGACGGAATCCGCGACGGCGCCAGACTGACGCACCGTGTCCTCGCGGCTCTCGCCGGATGCGGACCGGTCAGCGTCTCCCTGCTCACCGTCCACCTGACCTGGCAGGGCCTGCGAATCCCCGAAAGGGGACTGGGGCGGTGCTTCAAGGCCGCGCGAGCTCGCCGATTTCGGGTCGTCCGACTCGATTCCGGCTTCCCTCTTGACCCGGCTCGCTGCGGGCGGCGCATATTTGGACACGGAGGGAGAGTTTTTGGCGACCGTGCTTCGTATCGCCCCTCCATGATCGGTAAACGGCGTCCATTCAAGGCGAGGAAGTTCTTCTCGAAGTTTCGTCAGCGCCCGCTCCTCGTTGTTTTTCCAGTTTTCTTGCCGCCTCTTCAGTTCTGCTGAATTCCAGCTTTTCACCCTTGGGGACCGCCAAGCCCCAGTAGCCACCTGAAATTCGTCTCTGGAGATCTGGTCCGTGATCTTTTGCACATACGGACGGGCGACTTCATCGGTGAATTTCTTGTTGAACCTGCTCAAGGCACTGTCGCTGTCTTTGGCATCTGTCGCCTTGGCCACGACCTGCTGCACAATGCGGAGAGAGTTGTCCTGATAGGTTTGAGCTCGACTCTTGCGAACACGGTCGAGCTGCTGGTCGATTTCCCCCTGGGCCTTCAGTGCCGCATCTTTGATCTGCCGCTTCTCCGTTTCGGACTTAGCGGCGAAAACTGCCGCATCCGCCACCTTTATCACAGCCGCCTGGCTCGCCTCGGCCCATTTCTTGGCCGCCGCGATGTCCGCATCGTACGCCGAATCGATTTCTTTCCCGACCTTGGGGATCACATGGTCCCGGAGGGAATCGATCAGAGATATCTTCCACAAGGAATTCCGCTCGGCCAAGAGGTCTTCGGGCGCATGCTCCAGCTTCGCCCTGTCCTTCACCAGATCCTTGTGTGCCAACTTCTGATCACGAATTTCGTCGTAAACCAGTTGCGCTAGCTGGTCGGCCACCAGTACGGGCTCGATAAAAGGAATCAGCTCGGGTTGCGCAATTTCAGCGCTCTGCAATCCCACGGCAGCGCTGTCGAACAGCGCATCCCCGTTCTCGCCTGTCTTGAGGTCCTCGGCCAACGCCGCCGAGCTCGCCGCGACACCCGCGAAGGGCACGACCTTCAATAGGCCTTCCCCACCCGCCCGG
>NZ_LIQY01000307.1 GCF_001418495.1 Streptomyces pathocidini
AGGGCCGCTGTCCGCCGCCCCCCGGAGCACCGGACACGGAACCAGGTGCGGCCCGCTCGGCGCGCGCCGCACCTGGTTCCGTGTCCGGTGCTCCGGGGGGCGGCGGACAGCGGCCCTTGGGCGACGCCTCAGGAGTGCACGCGGGCGTGGACGAGGACATGGATGCGGGCGTGCATACGGGCGTGCATGCGGGCGGGGGCGAGGGGGCGGAGTCGCCCGTTGCCGTGATCTCGCCGCTGGTCCGGCGGATCGCGCGGGAGCACGGGATCGACCTCCGGGCACTGCGCGGATCCGGGCCCGACGGGCTCGTCCTGCGCGCCGATGTCGAGGAGGCAGCAAGGGAGTTGGCGACGGGGGTGTCCGCCACCGGAACCGCCGCTGCTTTCCCCGCTACCCAAGCCGCGCAGGGCGAGGCCGCGCCGTACGCGCCCGCCGGTACGACCGGCCCCGCACAGCCCGCCTCCCCCGCACCCGCCGGGGCCGCCTCCCGGCAAGCGGGCGTGGAACGCGTACCGCTGCGCGGGGTACGCGGGGCCGTGGCCGAGAAGATGGCGCGGAGCCGGACCGAGATCCCCGACGCGTCGTGCTGGGTCGACGCCGACGCCACGGAGCTGCTGGCCGCCCGGATGGCCATGAACGCCGGGGCGACGGGCGGGCCCGAAGGGCCCAAGGTGTCGCTCCTCGCGCTGCTGGCCAGGATCTGCACCGCCGCGCTCGCCCGCTACCCCGAGCTGAACTCCACCGTGGACACCGAGGCCCGCGAGGTGGTCCGGCTCCCCGACGTGCATCTCGGGTTCGCGGCGCAGACCGAACGCGGCCTGGTCGTGCCGGTCGTACGGGACGCGCACGCCCGCAACGCGGTCGAGCTGACGCGGGAGTTCGCCCGGCTCACCGAGACCGCGCGCGAGGGGCGCCTCACTCCGGCCGAGCTGACCGGCGGCACGTTCACGCTGAACAACTACGGGGTCTTCGGCGTCGACGGCTCCACGCCGATCATCAACCACCCCGAGGCCGCGATGCTGGGCGTCGGCCGCATCGTCCCCAAGCCGTGGGTGCACCAAGGGGAGTTGGCGGTACGGCAGGTCGTGCAGCTGTCGCTCACCTTCGACCACCGCGTCTGCGACGGCGGCACAGCCGGAGGCTTCCTGCGCTTCGTGGCCGACTGCGTCGAGCGACCGGCGGTGCTGCTGCGCACGCTGTGACGGCGGTGCCGCGCCGGATGTGTCCGGCGCGGCGCCGATGTCCGGTGCGGCCCGCGTTGTCCACAGGCCCGCGCCGGGCATGGAACCTTTTGGCCTTCGGCGGTGTACCAAGTTATGGAAGCGCGCGGGCGGGGGGCCGGTCCTCCCGGCGCGCGGCCATACTCGGGGACATGACAGCGCATGTGTACGACGCCGTGGTGCTTGCCGGGGGCGCCGCCAAGCGGTTGGGCGGGGCCGACAAGCCCGGCCTGCGGGTCGGCGGACGGCCCCTGCTGGACCGCGTGCTCGCCGCGTGCGCCGAAGCCTCCGCGACCGTGGTCGTCGGCTCCCGGCGCCCCACCGCCCGCCCCGTGCGGTGGGCCCGCGAAGAGCCGCCCGGCGGCGGCCCGCTCGCGGCCCTGGACGCGGGCCTGCGCCACGTCACGGCCCCCGTCGTCCTCGCCCTCTCGGCCGACCTGCCGTTCCTGTCGGTCGACACGGTACGGGCGCTGCTGACGGCACTCGACGCGTCGGAGGCGTCCGGCGGCTCCGGCACAGGCACGGCCCCTGCCGGCTCCGGCTCGGACTCCGGCGGCGGTGTGGAGGCCGGCGGCTCCGGTGGAAGCGTCGTGGCGCCCGACGCCAGGGCGGACGGAGTCGTGCTGGTCGATCACAGCGGGCGGGATCAGCCGCTGGTCGCGGCGTACCGGGCGGAGCCGCTGCGCCGCGAACTCGCTCTGCTCGCCGCCGAGCACGGCCGCTTGGCCCACCTCCCGCTCCGCCTGCTCACCGACGAGCTCACGCTGGCCCGCTTGCCCGTCCCCGAGGGTGCGGCCGGGGCCGATTCCGCCGTCTTCGACTGCGACACCTGGGAGGACCTTGCCGCGGCCCGGGCACGCATCAGGGAGCATGGGAACGTGCTGGACGAATGGATGGCCGCAGTAAAGGACGAACTCGGGATCGAGCTGGACGTCGACACGGGCGCCCTGCTGGACCTCGCCCGCGACGCCGCGCACGGCGTGGCCAGGCCCGCGGCGCCGCTGACCACCTTCCTGGTGGGCTACGCGGCGGGTCGGGCAGGCGAGCCCGAAGAGGTCGCCGTCGCCGCCCGCAAGGCGGCCGCGCTGGCCGCGCGTTGGGCGGAGGAGGAGCCGGAGGGGACGGGCGAGTCCGGGGGCTCCGACGGCACCGGCGCCTCAGGCGGCTCCGGGGGCAGCGGTTCGGCGAACGGCCCGGAAAAGCGGGCCTGATGACCGACACGGGCGCGGGCCACGGCACGGCAGGTCACCACCCGGACCACGAGGTCCACGTGGACCGTGTGGACCTCGAGTTCGACGACGCCCTGGCCATCGCCAATGACGGGTCCGGCACCGGCAATGGCACAGGCACCGGCAATGGAACTGGCACCAGCACCGGCAATGGAACTGGCACCAGCACCGGCAATGGCATCGGCACCGGCAATGGAACCGACACCAGCACCGGCGCAAGCAGCAGCCGCAGCGCCGGCCGCGGTCGCGGCGTCGGCAGCAGCCGTAGCGCCGATGGAGACGGCTGCCCCCCTGGCGGCGAGGTCGATACCGGCAGCCGCGCCAACTCCCCGTCCGGCGACCCCGCCCCGTCGGATCACCGCCGCCACCATCGCCCCGCCCCCACCCCGTGGCCCGAGGCGCGGGACGTTGCCGCGCGGGCGGTGGGTGGCCCGCTGCCGAGCGTCGTGCGCGCGCTGGGCGCGGCCGTCGGGGAAGTGCTGGCCGAGCCGGTGCTCGCCCTCACCGACCTGCCGTCGTTCGACACCTCCGCCATGGACGGGTGGGCCGTCGCGGGCCCCGGGCCGTGGCGTATCGCGGCGGATACCGGGGGCGGGATCCTCGCCGGGCACAACGAACCCGCGCCGCTGCCCGACGGGCGGGCGGTGCGCATCGCCACCGGCGCCCGCGTCCCGCCGGGCACGACGGGTGTGCTGCGCAGCGAGCACGGCGAGGTCTCGGAGCGGGGTCACGGGCGCGACGGGGCCGAAGCCGCCGGCGCGGCGTGGCTGCGCGTCGGCCCCGACCGTGGCCCCGTCGCGCCGGGGCAGGACATCCGCCCGCGCGGCCAGGAGTGCCGCAGCGGTGACCGGTTGCTGCCCGCCGGGGCGCTCGTGACGCCCGCCGTCCTGGGGCTGGCCGCCGCCGCGGGCTTCGACGAGCTGAGTACCGTGCCCCGCCCGCGGGTCGAAATCCTCGTCCTGGGGGACGAGTTGCTGCGCGCGGGGCTGCCGCGCGACGGCCGGATCCGGGACGCGCTCGGGCCGATGCTCGGGCCCTGGCTGTACGCGCTCGGGGCCGAGGTACTCGCCACGCGCCACCTCTGCGACGACCCCGACGCGCTCCACGCGGCCGTCACCGCGTCCGCCGCCGAACTCGTAGTCACCACCGGCGGAACCGCCCACGGTCCCGTCGACCACGTCCACCCGGTGCTGCGCCGGATCGGCGCCCCGCTGCTCGTCGACGGCGTCGCCGTGCGCCCCGGGCACCCGATGCTGCTGGCCCGGCTCGGCCCAGGCCGGCACCTCGTAGGGCTGCCGGGCAATCCGCTCGCGGCGGTGTCCGGTCTGCTGACGCTCGCCGAGCCGCTGCTCCGCGTTCTCTCCGGCCGGGCCCCAGCGGCCACCGCCCGGCGGCAGCGGCACCGCACCCCAACGGCCCTTCCCTCAACGGCCCTTCCCTCAACGGCCTTTCCCCTCACGGAAGCCGTGCAGGGGCACCCGTACGACACGCGGCTCGTGCCCGTCTCCCTTGCCGAGGATCCCGGGCGTGCCGCGCCCCTGCGGTTCACCGGACCCGCCATGCTCCGAGGCGTGGCCACCGCCGATGGGCTCGCCGTCGTACTCCCCGGTGGCGCTGGGCGGGGGGACCGGGTTGAGGTGCTCCGACTCCCGTGGTCCCGAACCACCTTGCCCGTCGGGGCCCACGGATTCCCCGGGCCCTTGGGAACCCCTGGACTCCCCGGATCCACCGGATCCACCGGATCCCGACTCCCCGGATCCCCCGAAATGCCCGGAGGCGCCCTATGACCCTGTCCGTCCCGCATGAAGGACAGGGCCCCGGCGGCTCCCATGAGCCCGTCGCCCGGAACGACTTCACCGCACCGCCCCCCTCCGCCGTCCCCGAGGCGAGCGGCTCGCGTGTGCAGCTGCCGCGCCGCGTGGTTCACCGGCCGCTCCAACAGGTCGCCCGGCGGCTGCTGATGGCGCTGCTGGTGCTCGTGGCCACCGTCCTCATCGTGTATACGGACCGCGACGAGTACCACGACAACGCCGACGGCAAGGTCGACTTCCTCGACTGCGTCTACTACGCGACCGTCACGCTCTCCACCACCGGCTACGGCGACGTCGTCCCGTACGGCGACGGCGCCCGGCTGCTGAACATCCTGCTGATCACGCCCCTGCGCGTGCTCTTCCTGATCATTCTGGTCGGCACCACTCTCGAGGTCCTCACCGAGCGGACCCGCGAGGAGTGGCGGCTGAACCGCTGGAGGTCCGCCTTGCGTGAGCACACCGTCGTCGTCGGGTTCGGTACGAAGGGCCGCTCCGCCGTCCAGACCCTCCTCGCCAAAGGACTGGCCAAGGAGAAGGTGGTGGTCGTCGACCCCAGCCAGAAGGTCGTGGACGCGGCCAACGCCGAGGGGTTCGTAGGCGTGGTCGGCGACGCGACGCGCAGCGATGTGCTGCTGCGCGCCGAGGCCCAGCGGGCCGGGCGGATCATCATCGCCACCCAGCGCGACGACACCGCCGTGCTCGTTACCTTGACGGCACGTCAGCTCAACCGGGCCGCGAAGATCGTCGCCTCGGTGCGCGAGGAGGAGAACGCGCCGCTGCTGCGCCAGTCCGGTGCCGACGCCGTCATCACCAGCTCCAGCGCCGCCGGCCGCCTGCTCGGCCTCTCGGTCGTCAGCCCCAGCTCGGTCACCGTCATGGAGGACTTGATCCAGCAGGGCAGCGGTCTCGACGTGATCGAGCGCCCGGTCGTCAAATCCGAAGTCGGCCGTTCCGTACGGGAAGTGGATGATCTGGTCGTCTCGGTGCTGCGCGGCCACCGGCTGCTCGGGTACGACGATCCGAAGGCGAGTCCGCT
This sequence comes from Streptomyces pathocidini, assembly GCF_001418495.1. Classification (GTDB taxonomy): domain Bacteria; phylum Actinomycetota; class Actinomycetes; order Streptomycetales; family Streptomycetaceae; genus Streptomyces; species Streptomyces pathocidini. The sequence continues at coordinate 5,297 of NZ_LIQY01000307.1, forward strand.
GGAGGCGACCGACCGGGTCATCGCGATCGTTCGCGCCAGGCCGCCGCGGGCCGGGGAGGCCGGGTAGCGCAACTGGTCCCTAAGCCGGTCCCCTAAGCCCGTCAACCCGCGCCGTCAAGTTGTCCACAGGCGGGTCCCGGCGTTGTCCACAGGCCGAAGTGGGCTGGTGGCGGCGGGAGTAGCCTCGCGGCATGTCGATGCATGCGATCACCATCCCCGAACCCGGCGGACCCGAGGCCCTGGTGTGGGCCGAGGTCCCCGAACCCGTGCCCGCCGTGGGCGAGGTCCTGGTCGAGGTCGCGGCCGGCGGCGTCAATCGCGCCGACGTGATGCAGCGCCAGGGCTTCTACGATCCGCCACCCGACGCTTCCCCGTACCCGGGCCTGGAGTGCTCGGGCCGGATCGCCGCGCTCGGCCCGGGGGTCTCGGGCTGGGCCGTCGGCGACGAGGTGTGCGCGCTGCTCTCCGGCGGCGGCTACGCGGAGAAGGTGGCGGTCCCGGCGGGCCAACTGCTGCCCGTGCCCGAGGGCGTGGACCTGGTGACGGCCGCCGGGCTGCCCGAAGTGGCGTGCACGGTCTGGTCGAACGTGTTCATGGTCGCCCATCTCCGGCCCGGCGAGACGCTGTTGGTGCACGGCGGTTCGAGCGGCATCGGCACGATGGCGGTGCAGCTGGCGAAGGCAGTGGGCGCGCGGGTCGCGGTGACGGCGGGCAGCCCGGAGAAGCTGGAGCGCTGCCGGGAGCTGGGCGCGGACATCCTGATCGACTACCGCGAGCAGGACTTCGCCGAGGAGGTCCGCAAGGCCACGGACGGGGCGGGGGCGGACGTGATCCTGGACATCATCGGCGCGAAGTACCTGGCCGCCAACGTCAGGGCGCTCGCCGCGAACGGGCGGCTCGCGATCATCGGCCTCCAGGGCGGGCGCAAGGGCGAGCTGGACCTGGGCGCGCTGCTGGTCAAGCGCGCGGCGGTCACCGCGACCTCGCTGCGGGGCCGCCCGCTCGGTGAGAAGGCGGCGATCGTCGCGGCGGTCCGCGAGCACGTCTGGCCGCTGTTCGGCGCCGGTCGCGTACGGCCGGTGGTGGACCGCTCGCTGCCGATGCGGGATGCCGCGGAGGCGCACCGGGTGCTGGAGGGGAGTGGGCACGTGGGGAAGATCCTTCTCACGGTGTGACGGCTGGCGCCCGCCATCACCCGTAAACGAGCCGTTCGTTCGAGATGCCGGAATTCTTCTGGCGTGTGACTCTGAACACTGCATCGAACCTTTCATCTTTGACGGCTCGATACGGGAGGGGGTCACGCCGTGGCTCCAGTGCTGCGCTCCGGATTCGCCATCGGGCTCCTGGTGGGGGCCGCCCTGCTGCCGGTCCCCACCGCCTTCGCCGCGGAGCATCCGTCTCCCGACGATCGGGGCCGCCGGGCCGGCTCCGTCACCCGGCCGGAGGGCGGTGGCTACGGATCGGGCGCATCGTCCGGGCGCCGGGCCGCGGGCGAGCTGCGGACGCGGATCGCGCAGGTGGCCGGTTTCGACCCCGGCAGAGGGCCGGGAGGCGACTTCGACGACGGCTCCTGGGCCGTGACCCTGCCGGACTGGATGCGCATCCCGGACATCCACCTGCGGACGCGCGACCCGTACGAGGATTCCCGGTCCGGCGACGCGGCCGCGTCGCGGCCCAGGCGCCCGCACTTCCGCGACTCCTCCGGCGCCTCCAGGACCGGTCCGTCCGCGCACGGACGGCACCGCGACGGCTCCTCCCGGCCCGCTCCCTCCCCTTCTTCCGGGGGCAAGTCGAAGGCCGTGCCCGAGGACGACGAGCTGGAGGCCGCGCCGCACCGGCCTCCGGTGCCGTACGAGCAGGCGCCGCGGAAGGCGGAGGAGTCCGCGGCGGCGGAGCGGGGCGAGGCGACCGCGGACCCGTCCGACTCCGTGACGCCCGGCAGCGACCCCAGCCTGGAGGACGAGAGTGGCGAGACGCTCGCGCAGCCGACGGGCCCGGTGCTGCGGGTGCTGCCGTTCGGGACGGGGCTGGCGCTGATGGGGCTGGGGCTCGGCTTCATCGGCCTGCGGCTGCGCAGGCGCTGAGCCCGGGCCTCATCCCGGGCCCGGTGCCCGCGCGCCGACCCCGTGCCTGCGGCCACCTCTCGACGCCCACGCCCTCCCAGCGTCCGGCCCACTTCCGGGGCCCGCCCCCTACTTCCGGGGCCCGGGCCGCTTCCCGGTGCCGGTGCGCGACAATGGCGCCATGGAGATGCCGAGGAACGAACGGTCGCAGGAGAACCCTCATGTCCTGATCGTGGGACCGGACGGGATGGCGCTCGGCAACGCCGGCTCAGCCGGCTCCGGCGATGGGGAAGGCGACGAGGCGCGTGAGCTCCCCGTGACGGACATGGTCGAGCAGCCCGCGAAGGTCATGCGCATCGGCAGCATGATCAAGCAGCTGCTGGAGGAAGTCCGGGCGGCGCCTTTGGACGAGGCGAGCCGGGTCCGGCTCAAGGACATACACCGCAGCTCCGTGAAGGAGCTGGAGGACGGCCTCGCGCCCGAGCTCGTGGAGGAGCTGGAGCGCCTGTCGCTGCCCTTCACCGACGAGACGGTGCCGACCGAGGCCGAGCTGCGGATCGCGCAGGCCCAGCTGGTCGGCTGGCTGGAGGGCCTGTTCCATGGCATTCAGACCGCCCTCTTCGCCCAGCAGATGGCGGCCCGGGCCCAGCTCGAGCAGATGCGGAGGGCGCTCCCGCCCGGGGTCCACGGGGGCGAGGGCGACGAGCCGGGACCGGGCGGCGCACGCTCGGGGCCGTACCTGTAGGGCGGGGTCGGCCTACGGCTTCGTACGGCAACGGCAAGCGCCGACAAGATCGCCGCACCCTATGCCCGGATCCGTTCGGATCCGCTCCCGCACCGGCGTAAAACCGCCTCCGCGGCGGCGTAAACCCGCCCCTGAGCGGGGGGGGCGCGGCACAGGCCAGGGATTTGCGCCCGCGCACCCTCGGGGGGTTGGATGGCCCGTCGATCGCGGACCGGCCGACTGCCGGGACCCTGTAGCGTGCTTACGGAAGACCGTAGGACAGGCGCGACCGCGCGCGGACGAAAGACGACGGCGAGGACTGATGGCAGAGACGCAGCGCGCCCAGGGCCCGTCCGAGCCCGAGGCCACCGGCGGGATCGGGCCTGACGCACCGGAGGCGTGGGGGGTCGGCGGCCTGGTCGGCGACGGCCGCTACCGGCTGACCCACCGTCTCGGACGCGGCGGCATGGCCGAGGTCTTCGCCGCCGAGGACGTACGGCTGGGCCGGACGGTCGCGGTGAAGCTGCTGCGCGCCGACCTCGCCGAGGACCCGGTCTCCAAGGCCCGCTTCACGCGCGAGGCCCAGTCCGTCGCGGGCCTGAACCACCACGCGGTCGTGGCTGTCTACGACTCCGGTGAGGACATTGTCGGCGCGGGCACCGTCCCGTACATCGTCATGGAGCTCGTCGAGGGCCGGACGATCCGCGATCTGCTGATCAACGCCGACGCGCCCCCGGCCGACCAGGCGCTGATCATCGTCTCCGGGGTGCTGGAGGCGCTGGCCTACAGCCACCACCACGGCATCGTGCACCGCGACATCAAGCCCGCGAACGTGATCATCACGAACAGCGGAGCCGTGAAGGTCATGGACTTCGGCATCGCCCGCGCCCTGCACGGCGCGCAGTCGACCATGACGCAGACCGGCATGGTCATGGGCACCCCGCAGTACCTCTCCCCCGAGCAGGCCCTCGGCAAGGCCGTGGACCACCGCAGCGACCTCTACGCGACGGGCTGCCTGCTCTACGAACTGCTCGCCCTGCGGCCCCCGTTCACCGGCGAGACCCCGCTGTCGGTCGTGTACCAGCACGTCCAGGACACTCCCGTCCCGCCGTCCGAGGTGCTGGAGGCGGTGCCGCCGGAGCTGGACGGCCTGGTGATGCGCTCGCTCGCGAAGGACCCGGACGACCGGTTCCAGAGCGCCGAGGAAATGCGCGGCATGGTGCAGTACGCGCTGCAGATGCTGGGCGAGAAGGGCTCCCACAACGGTGTGTGGGACACCGGCCCGGTGACCCACACCGGCGGCTCGACTTCGGCCATGGGCACGGCCGCCACCGCGGGTACGACGGTGCTGCCGCATCCGCAGCACGGCGAGACGTCCAAGATGGCCGCCGCCGGCGGTCCGCTGCTGCCCGGTGCCCGGGACGACGATGGCGGTTTCGACGGGAGCCGCCCCGGCGGCGGGAACGGCGGTCGGGGCGGCCGCGGGAGGATGTGGCTGTTCCTGGCGCTCGCCGCGATCGCGATCGTTGTCGGCGTCGCCTTCGCGATGGACAACCTGGGGCAGAAGGGCGGGGGGAACAAGAACGTCGGCCCTTCGACCACGGCCCCCGAGACGCCCAACGAGAAGCCCTCGCAGAGCCAGGGCGAGGACGACACGGGCGGCGAGCAGCATCTCCCGGGCGACGGCCAGGACGACGAGTACACCCCGTCCGACGACCCGGCCACCCAGCGGCCCAGCCAGACGCCGTCGAGGGAGATCCCGTCGAGCTCCCCGAGCCAGCAGCCGTCCCAGCCGCCGACGGAGGGCAACTCCAGCGGTACCGGCGGCCAGCCTTCCGATCCCACCGACCCGAGCACGGACGACGGCAGCAACGGCGACCCCTCGGACGGCCCCACCATCCCGGACGAGGGCGACACCAGCGGCGCCGAGAACTGACCCGCCGGTAGCCGCCGCGGCGCCCGGGGCGCTGAGAACCACGAGCCCCGGGCCCCAGCCACGTCCCCTTCACGGC
>NZ_LIQY01000308.1 GCF_001418495.1 Streptomyces pathocidini
CGGCACCCGGGGCGGCGGACGGGTCGGTGGGCGGGGCCGACCGGGCTCGCGAGCCGGGCTCCCGGCGCAGGGCATCGGCCTCCCGGCGTAAGGCATCGGCCTGCTGGCTGAGGGCCTGGCGGACGGTGGGTGCCATCCAGTCGGTGATCAGCTGCCGCAGCAGCTCGTCCTGGAACGCCAGCCGCCCGTTCCGGTGCGCCAGCACCCCGGCGGCGATCACCTCGTCCAGGANNGTCGGAGTACCCGATGAGCGAGCTCTCCACCCGGCTGACGAGCGACCGCGGAACCCGGTCGGCGACGAGGTGCGCCGCGGCTCCGTCCACGAGGATGCTGCCCTCCTCGCGCATCCCGTCGAGGAGTTCCCGCAGCCGCCGGGGGTGGCCGCCGGCGCGGCCGAGAACCCGTATGAGCTCGGGCTCAGGCCGGGCCCCGAGGACGTCCGCGGCCATGTCCATGGCGGCGGGGTGCGGCAGCGCGGAGAGGGCAATGCGCTCGCTGCGGTCGACGGGGTTCGGCAGGACGCCGTCCAGCGGGGGCGCGCCGGCGACCGAGCGCCGCGCGAGGATCCAGTTGACGGTGCCGCAGGGGGGCGGGCGGCGGCCGCTGACCAGCGCGTTGACGGCCTTCTCGTCCAGGTGCTGGGCGTTGTCGACGGCGATGACGAGATCCGAGAGCCCGAGCCGCTCGGCGACGGTCAACGCCTCGCGCAGGAAACGGGACTTGCCGGCTCCGGGCGGGCCTTCGATGGCGATGAGCGTACGGTCGCCGCCGGTACAGCTTTCAAGGATCTCGGCGAGCCGCGCGATTTCCTCTTCCCGCCCCCGAAGGGGTGTATCCGGCACGTCGCCCAACACCCTTGAAATCCCCCCTTACCCAGATTCGAATGCCAGGGATCCTATGTACGCCGTCACCGGTTCGGCAACGGCCCGCCTGCAGCGAGCGACGCTTTCCCGTCAATCCTGCCGCCCTCGATCTCGACGAGGAGGTCGACGGACTGCTCGACGGTGGCGCGAGGCCGGCACGTAAGCATTCTTGAACTCCCCGCTACGCGGTGAGACCGTCGCACTCCCCCGCCTTGATCCTCTGCAGGAAGGCCCCCCACCGGCCCGGTGCCGTGGTCACCACCACGGCTGGATCGTCGCTCTCGCGGAGGCGTATCAGCCCGTCCGCCGCTGTCGCCACCTCGACGCATTCCCCTTCCGCTCCAGTGCTGAACGAGGACTTTTGCCATGCAAGTTGGAACATCTCGCTCCTAACCCAGTTCGTGCAGGACATGTTGGATCAGGCTGAGCGAGTCTCTGGTCTCTTGCGCTTCGGGTGCCGCATGCGGGTCGATGGGATCGAACGCCAGAGCCGCCAGCCGGTCAAACATTCTGTCGTACTCGGCGATGCGTTCAACCTCCCCACTGAACGAGGCGCTGCGCGGCTGCTCTTGGTAGAGGGTGTCCAGTTCCCGCGTCGATCCTCCGAAGAGCATGAACGGGCGGCTGAAGACGGAATAGGCACCCATCTCGAACGGAAAGATCTGCACCGTCACGTTCGGCAGTCGGGTCACCTCGATCAGCCTCAGCAGCTGCTTGCGCATTACCTTCGGGCTCCCGATCTGAACACGGAGCGCGGACTCGTGGATCACCGCGTGATAGGAGGTGAGCCGGTCGTGGGTGAGCACACGCTGCCGCCCCATTCGGAACCCGACGTAGCGGTCGATGTGCTCGACGTCCTGCTCCACGCTCTGGATGACCGCGCGAGCGTAGCTCTCCGTCTGAAACATCCCGGGGATGAACAATGGCTCGTGGATGCGAATGCCTGTCGCGCGGAACTCCGTCTCGGCGAGGTCACGGGCCCTGCGGCCCAGCACGTCGACGTACTCGTCCCACCAGCCCTTGCCGCGATCGTGCGCCATGTCCATGAGGCCCTCAAACAGCGGGCCGTCGGGGCAGCGGTACGAACGCAGCAGCCGGTACAGCCCGTTGCGCGGCACGTCCATTCGGCCGGCCTCGATGTGGCTGATCCGCGTGCGGTCGGCGTCGAGCAGGGCTCCCGCAGCATCGCCGGAGAGCCCGGCGCCAGTCCGGAGCTTGCGAAGCTCCGCGCCGAGCCTCCGTTGCCGCTCGCTCGGATTGGTCCTGAGCGCCATGCGATCCCTCCTGATTCGCCGGTGGGAAGTGTGCCGTGTGAGTCATCTGAGGTCCACACAGGGCCAGCTGGAACCACTCGTGCGTGGACAATTTCCCGTACACGGTTGTAACTCCATCACACATGACCCTACCTTCGGGCCATGCGAAACCAAGCCATCCCCACCGACTGCTCACTGGTCTTCCCGCCAGACCCCATGTGGGTCCGCACCGCGCGGGAAGCCGTGCGGGCCCTGCTGGCCGCCGCCAAAGGCGACGAACTCGCCGACGCCGCGCTCCTGCTGACATCGGAGGCCGTCACCAACTCGGTCAACGCGTGTCACAGCAAGGGCTGTACGGCACCCGTGACCCTGTTCGCCGAGTGGATCGGAGGGGAGTCGGACCGTCCACGCCGCCTGCGCGTACTCGTACACGACGAGGCGCCGGGCCTCCCCTGCGGCCAAACCCCCTCATCCGATGAGGAGTCGGGCCGAGGGCTGCTCCTCATCTCCGCCGGTGCGGACTCATGGGGCGTCTGCACGGATGGCCCGGGGCCAGGAAAGGCGACATGGTTCGAAATCGGGTTACGGGACAACCCGTAGGACGATGCGACTGCATCAACCCGTGAGGTGCGGGGCAATGACGTTCCGTCAGGCATTACCCAGTCGCAGCGCGGCGGCTACGCCAGTAGTCCCGAGCTTTGCCACAGTCTCCGGCCTACCCCCCGCATCAGGCCCACCTCGTCCAGGAAGTCCGTCAGGCGCTTCGCGCCCGTCTGCATGACCTCGCGGCGGTGGGGGCTGGACTTGGCCTGGGCCAGGGCCTCGTGGCGGTCCAGGCCGACGTTCGGGTAGACCTGGGGGCTCACGAAGGCGACCGAGAAGACGCGGGCCGCCTCGCCCGCGCTGAGGCGGGTCAACCCGCGCTCCCAGCGCGGACAGGTCGCCATCTGGCGGCGGAGTTCCTCGCGCGCGTAGCGGACGTGGCGGGCCTCCTCCACGACGTGGATGCGGGTGACGCCGCGCACCAGCGGCTGGACCCGCTCGTCGGGGAACGTCAGCCGCTGCATCCAGTCGAGGATCTCCTCGCCGAGCAGCGTCGCCGCGAACGAACCCGGCGTCGTGGAACAGGTCTTGAGCACGCGCGCAATGTTGTGCTGGAACCGTGTCACCGGGTACGCGGGCGCCCCGCCCTTCTCGATCATGCGGGCGAACATCTTGCTGTGCCGGCACTCGTCCGCGATCTCGGTCAGCGCGTAGCGGACGTGCGCGCCGGTCAGCGGCCTGTCGTAGATATGGCGTACGAGCAGCTGCATCAGGATGACCTCGAACCAGATCCCCAGCGAGGCGAGCGAGGCCGCCTCGTGGCGGGCCAGATCCCTGCGCTGCTCCTCGGGCATCCGCCGCCACAGCGGGGTGTCGTAGAGCGAGACCAGCTCCGGCGGCCAGAACCACTTGCCCTCCTCGAAGGGGGCGTCCCAGTCGAGTTCGGTGTCGGGGTCGAAGGAGTGCTTCGCGGAGACGCGCAGCAGCCGCTCCGCGACCGCCTCGCGGTCCTTCAGCAGCCCCAGGGCGTCCCGGCAGGCGGAGCGTACGGATTCCTGGTCCACGGTCGTCATCGCTGAGCACACCTCGCTGGCCGGTTACCGTCGGTACGGCCTTATGAGACTGCTTGTCAGCAAGCCCGTCAATCCCCCTTGCGCGACTTGTTGACCCGGTGGTAACCGACGTGTGAGCCTGCCAATCATCGGACCGTGGAGGGGAGTTACGCGATGTCGACGCACGAGCTCTACGCGAGGGACCCCGGTGGGGAGTCATGGGAGGTGCCGGCCTCCGGGGCGGCCCGCTTCAGCTGGGAGTACGCGGGCGGCCGCGACCGCCTCCTCGCCCTCTACCAGAAGGGCAAGGACAAGCAGTGGGACGGCGCCAAGCGGATCGACTGGGACCTGGAGGTCGACCCGTACGACCCCCTCGGCACCCCCGACGAGGCGCTCGCCCTCCACGGCACCCGGCACTGGGCGAAGATGTCCGAGCGCGACAAGGGTGAACTGCGACGGCACTACGCCGCCTGGCAGTTCAGCCAGTTCCTGCACGGCGAGCAGGGCGCGATGGTGTGCGCCGCGCGGATCGTGGAGTCCGTGCCCGACCTGGACGCGAAGTTCTACTCCGCGACCCAGACCATGGACGAGGCCCGGCACGCCGAGATCTACGGCCGGTTCCTGCACGAGAAGATCGGGATGCTCTACCCGATCAACGACAACCTCCAGGCCCTGCTGGGCGACACGCTCCGCGACTCCCGCTGGGACATGCCGTACCTCGGGATGCAGGTGCTCATCGAGGGGCTCGCGCTCGCCGCGTTCGGCATGATCCGCGACACCACCGACAAGCCGCTGCCGCAGCAGATCCTCGCCTACGTGATGCAGGACGAGGCCCGGCACGTCGCCTTCGGACGGATGGCGCTGCGCGACTACTACAAGCAGCTGACCGACGCCGAACTGCGCGAGCGCGAGGAGTTCGTGATCGAGGGCTGCTATCTGATGCGCGACCGGCTGCGCGGCACCGAGGTGCTGAACAACTTCGGCATCCCGGCGGACGAGGCGGCGGAGTACACCGAGCGCTCGGAGTTCCTCCACCTGTTCCGCAAGCTGCTGTTCAGCCGGATCGTGCCGTGCGTGAAGGACATCGGGCTGTGGGGCGAGCGGCTCCAGCGGGCGTACGTCGACCTCGGCGTCTTCGAGCTCGGCGACTCCAACCTCGACCTGCTCATGGCCCAGGACGAGGAGTTGGCCGAGCGGCTCGACGCGGAGCGCTTCGCGGCCGAGGAGGCGGCCCGTACGGCGGAAGTAGCGGAGGCCATCGCCACCGGTGAAGCCATCGCGGCTGGCGAGACCATCGCCACTGGTGAGGCCGTCGCAGTCGGTGAGGCCGCCGCCGCTGAAGGTGATCAGTAACACACCCCGAACCACCGGGCCGAAGCGAACCGTTCACCCCATTCGTCACATCTGGCTGGGCGATCCCGCAGGACCGCCGATCCCGCAGCACCGCCTCAGCCGGAGAGTGAACGTTCCATGGCCCGACCGACCCCCGCCGGCCGACGCACCTCGCCGACCGCCTCCCTCGCGCTCGCCGTGACCTCGGCGCTCGCCGCGCTCGCCGTCGTCCTCGGCGCGCTCACGCTCGCGTCGGCGCCGGGCTCCGCGGCGCGGCACACCCCGGGCAACGCGGCGGAGCCGCAGGGGCGCGAGTCCACCGAACCCGTCGGCAGGGCGGGGACGCGGCGCGCGCCGGAGGGGATCAGCCACGCGACCGAGAGCGGCGGCAAGGCCGTCAACATCACCATCGACGACGGCCCCGACCCGACCTGGACCCCGCGCGTCCTGGACGTGCTCGCCTCGCACGGCGCCAAGGCCACCTTCTGCATGATCGGGCCGCAGGCGCGGGCCCACCCCGACCTGGTCAAGCGGGTCGTCGCGGCCGGGCACCGGCTCTGCGACCACACCGTCAGCCACGACACGGGGATGGACCACAAGCCCGTCGCGTACCAGAAGAAGGAGATCCTCGACGCCAAGCGGATGATCGAGGACGCGGCAGGCGGCGCGGAGGTCCACTACTACCGCGCGCCCGGCGGCGCGTTCACCCCCGAGAGCCGGAAGATCGCGGCGGCGCACGGCATGCGCCCGCTCGGCTGGAACGTGGACACCAAGGACTTCGACCTGCCCGGCGAGGGCCGCATCCTGGAGACCGTCCGCACCGAGATCGGCAACGGCCCGACCATCCTCTTCCACGACGGCGGCGGCGACCGCAGCGAGACGGTGGGGGCGCTCGGAGACACCCTCGCTTGGCTGAAGGATCAGGGCTACGGGTTCAGCTTCCCCCAGAAGTAAGGGTCCGATCTGTCAGCATTCGCGACATGACTGCGATGGCGACGGGCGCGACAGGGACAGCGACGGGAACGGCGACGGGAACGGCGGCAGGGACGGCCCCGGGGACGGTGGCCGGGGCCAGGAAGGGCGGCACGCTGCCGGGCGCCGGAACGGGCCCGGCGGGTCAGGCGGCCTCCGGCGCGGCCGCCGCCGACGCCGCCCTGGCCGCGAACCGGGCGGCGGCCCGGGACAGCCTGCGCGGGCTGGCGCTGGGCGACGCGTTCGGCGAGTGCTGGTACCCGATCTTCGAGCTGGGCGGTAGCGCGTACGAGGAGATCCGCGCCCGCTCCGTACCGGTGACCCGCGTGTGGCACTGGACCGACGACACGGCGATGGCGCTGTCCGTGCTGCGGGTGCTGGACGGGCAGGGCGAGATCGACCAGCAGCGGCTGGCGCGGGCGTTCGGCAAGGCCTTCATGGCCGAGCCCGGGCGCGGCTACGGCGCGGGCATGCACGACCTGCTGCCCCGGCTCGCGGGCGCCCCGGCGGCCTGGGAGACCGATACGCCCGCGCTCGCCCAGGGGCAGGGCAGCCGCGACAGCGGCGCGGCGATGCGGGTGGCGCCGCTGGGCGCCTGGTTCAGCGACGACGTCGCCCGCGCCGCCGAGCAGGCCGCGCTGTCCGCGCGCGTCACGCACACCCACCCCGACGGGGTGGCGGGCGCGGTGGCGGTCGCGGTCGCGGCGGCGCTCGCGGTCCGGCTGCGCCGGATCACGGTCCCGCGCCCGGCCGAGCTCCT
>NZ_LIQY01000309.1 GCF_001418495.1 Streptomyces pathocidini
GACTTGTCCATGTACATGGAGGAGACGAGGAAGGACGCCTCGGCCGTCGCGGGCGGAACACCCAGCAGGATGGCCTGCCCCCGGCGGTCCAGCAGGTCGACGGCCTGCCGGATGAGGCGGGTGTTGCCCACGCACTCGAAGGCGTGGTCCACCCCCTTGGGGAGGATCTCCTTCACCGCCCTCGCGGTGTCGCCGACTGCCGACGCGTCGATGAAGTGGGTCGCGCCGAACGCGCGGGCCACGGCCTCCTTCGCCGGGTTGGCGTCCACGGCCATGATGGTCAACGCACCTGCGATCCGGGCTCCTTGGATGACGTTGAGCCCGATGCCGCCGGCTCCGATGACGGCCACCGAGTCGCCGCGGTCGACTTTCGCCCGGTTGAGCGCGGCCCCGACGCCGGTCAGCACGGCGCAGCCGATGAGGGCGGCGGAGGTGAGCGGGATGTCCGGGTGGATCTTCACGGCCTGGACGGCCCGGACAACGGTGCGTTCGGCGAAGGCGGAGTTGGAAGCGAAGTTGTAGAGCCGCTTGCCCGCCCGTGTGAAGGGGCGGTCGGGGCGGCCGATGGAGGCGCGGCACATGGTGGGGCGTCCACGGTCGCACTCGGCGCAGGTCCCGCAGTTGGCGAGGGTGGACAGTGCCACGTGGTCGCCGGGCGCGACGTGCCCGACGCCGGGCCCGACCGCCTCCACCACGCCCGCGCCCTCGTGGCCGAGCACGACGGGTACGGGGAAGGGGATGGTGCCGTCGACGACCGACAGGTCGCTGTGGCACAGGCCGGCCGCCCGTACGCCGACCAGCACTTCGCCCGGGCCCGGTTCGCGCACCTCCAGGTCGTCCACCACCTGGGGCTGACTGCCGTCGAAGATGACGCCTCTCATCGCTGCTCTTCCCTTCCTCGGGATGCGTGGGTACGGCGGGCCGCGCCGCCGCGGGGCGCCAGGCCTGAGGCTGAGGCTGGGCCGTTGCCTGAGCCGGGGCCTCACGAAGGCCAGACGACGGACTGGAGTTCGCTGTACGCGTGCAGGCCGAACGAGCCGCCGTCGCGGCCGACTCCGCTTTCCTTGAACCCGCCGAAGGCCGTCTCGGGGTGGCGCTGGGCGGTGTTGATGCCGACGTTGCCGCTGCGCAGCCGGGCCGCGAGCGCCCAGGCGCGGCCGGCATCGGCGCTGAACACGTAGTCATAGAGGCCGTACGGGGTGCCGTTGGCGATGTCGACCGCCTCGTCCTCGTCGTCGAAGGGGAGCGCGACGACGACCGGGCCGAACAGCTCCTCCCGTGCGACGGTCATGTCGGGGGTGGCGTCGGCGATGAGCGTCGGGGCCACGTAGAAACCGGTCTTCGGGTGGTCGGGGCGCTCGCCGCCGACGACGATCCGCGCGCCCTGCTCGCGGGCTCCCGCGATGTACGCCTCGACGCGGTCGCGCTGCGCGGCGGAGATCAGCGGGCCGACGATCGTCGAGTTATCCACAGGGTCCCCGACTGTCAGCGCCGACGCGTAGTGTTGAAGACCGGCGACGACCTTCTCGTACAGCGATCGATGGACGAGGATGCGGGTCGGCGCCGTGCAGATCTGACCGCTGTGGAACGACCAGGTAGAACCGACAGCCGAGATCGCCGACTTGACCGCCCTCTCGTCGGCGTCCCCCAGCACGATGGCCGCGCCCTTGCCGCCGAGCTCCATGAGGGTCCGAGCCATCCGCTCCCCTGCGGACGTGGCAATCCGCTTTCCGACAGCGGTCGACCCGGTGAAGCTGATCATGTCGACACCGGGGTCTGCTACCAGCGTCTCACCGGCCGCGGCGCCCGAGCCGGTGACGACGTTGAACACGCCATCGGGCAGCCCGGCCTCCTGGAGGATCGGGCCCAACTCCAGGCAGCCCAGCGGGTCCTGCGGGGCCGGCTTGGCGACGACCGTGTTGCCCATGGCCAGGGCGGGCGCGACCTTGCCCGCGAGATTGACGATCGGGAAGTTATAGGAGGTGATGCATGCGACGACGCCGACGGGGCGGCGGACGGCCGCGGCGCCGATGAGGCCGCCCGGGGCGAGCGGGCTGGCCTTCACCGGCTGGGGTGCGAGCGGGATGGTGTCGGGTTCGAGTGCTCCGCGCGCGTAGCGGCGAAACCGGTCGGCGGCGGTGGGCACTTGCATCGTGGACGCGACACGCAGGGTGGCACCCGTCTCGGCCTGGAGCAGCGGTACGAGCCGCTCGCCCCGCTCGGTGAGCAGATCCGCGACGCGGTCGAGCACGGCGGCCCGCTCGCGCGGTGCGGTGCGCGACCAGGTCTCGAAGGCGGCCCTGGCGGCGGCGACGGCCTCGGCGACCTCGGCGCCGTCCGCCTCGGGCGCCTCGCCGACGACCTCCTCGGTCGCCGGGTTGACGACGGGGTAGTGCCCGCGGGCCGGCGCACGCCAGGCCCCGGCGACCCAATGCCCGTACGCCGAGGGGCGGGGGGAGTTGGGGGC
>NZ_LIQY01000031.1 GCF_001418495.1 Streptomyces pathocidini
GATGCACCCGACCATGGACGAGCACGGCATGATCACCCACGACGACGAGGACTGACCACGACGAGGACTGGGGGCGACGAAGGCTGAGGGCGACAGGGCTGAAGGCCTAGTCCGAGGGTCCCGGGCGCTTTGGTTTGGGGCGCCAGACGACCAGCGCGCCGGTCTGCTGGACGTCCTGGTACGGGACCAGGTCCCGGCGGTACGAGGCGTGCACCGCCGCCTCGCGCTGCTGGAGCGTCGTCGCGGCGCCCTCCAGCGCCTGCTGGAGCTCGGCGACCCGCGACTGGAGCGCGGACACCTGGTTCTCCAGCTCGATGATGCGCTTGATGCCGGCGAGGTTGATGCCCTCGTCCTGGGACAACTGCTGCACCTGGCGGAGCAGTTCGATGTCCCGGGCCGAGTAGCGGCGGCCGCGGCCCGCCGTGCGGTCGGGGGAGACCAGGCCGAGGCGGTCGTACTGCCGCAGGGTCTGCGGATGCAGGCCGGAGAGCTGGGCGGCCACCGAGATGACGTAGACGGGCGACTCGTCCGTCAGCTCGTACGGATTGCGCGTCGCTCTGCCGTTCCTGCCACCTCCCGGCATCCCCGGAACTCCCGGGGCCCCCGGCACTCCTCGGCCGTTCATCTCATGCTCCCTTCGCGGCCTGGAACAGCTCCGCCCGCGGGTCCTCGCCCGCGGTGGCCTCGGCGAAGTCCTTCAGCGCCCGCTGCGCCTTCTCGCCGAGGTCCTTGGGGACGGCCACCTCCACGGTGACCAGCAGGTCCCCGCGCGTGCCGTCCTTGCGCACCGCGCCCTTGCCCCGGGCGCGCATGGTCCGCCCGTTGGGCGTGCCCGGCGGCAGCCGGAGCGTGACCGGCGGCCCGCCGAGCGTCGGCACCTTCACCTCGCCGCCGAGCGCCGCCTCCGGGTAGGTGACGGGCACGGTGACGGTGAGGTTGTCGCCCTTGCGCCCGAAGACCGGGTGCGACTCGACGTTCACGACCACGTACAGGTCTCCGTTCGGGCCGCCGCGCTCGCCCGGGGCGCCCTTGCCGCGCAGCCGGATCCGCTGGCCGTCCGAGACACCCGCGGGGATCCGCACCTGCATGGTGCGCGAACTCGTCGCGCGCCCGCTGCCCTTGCAGACCTCGCACGGGTCCTGGGCGATCAGCCCGCGGCCCTTGCAGTCCACGCACGGGTCGGTGAGCGAGAAGCCGCCCCCGCCGCCGCGCGAGACCTGCCCGGTGCCGACGCAGGTCGGGCACACCCGCGGGGTGCCGTTCTTGTCGCCGGTGCCCGAACAGGCCTTGCACGCGGCCGAACTGGACATCCGCAGCGGGACCGTGGCCCCGTCCACCGCCTCGGTGAAGCTGAGCGTCACCTCGGACTCGATGTCCTGCCCGCGCCGCGGCTGCGTACGGGGACCCGCGCCGCCGCGGCCGAACAGCCCGCCGAAGACGTCCCCGAGACCGCCGCCGAAACCGCCCGCGCCGCCCCCGCCCTGGGGGGCGCCCCCGAAGAGGTCGCCCAGGTCGAAGTTGAAGCCGCCGGGCCCGCCCGCGCCGGGACCGGGGCGGAAGCCGCCGTTCCCGAACAGCGCGCGCGCCTCGTCGTACTCCTTGCGGCGCTTGGCGTCGGCCAGGACGTCGTTCGCCTCGGAGATCTCCTTGAAGCGCTCCTCGGCCTTGGCGTCGCCCTTGTTGGCGTCCGGGTGGTACTCGCGGGCGAGCTTCCGGTACGCCTTCTTGATCTCCGCCTCGGTCGCGTCCTTCGGGACGCCGAGGACCTTGTAGAGATCCTTCTCCAGCAAATCCCTGCTCAGGCTCATCCCCGACGTCCCTCCTCTCTGTCGTTCACACCGGCGGCTATGCCGGTTCGTCCGACGTCAGCCCTCGTCCGGGCCACCGCTCTCCTCGTCCGACGCATCCGCCGCCTGCTCGCCCTCGCCACCGCTCTTCGACTGCGCGCCGGGCTGCGGTTCGGCGACCGCGACCCGCGCGGGGCGGATCGTTCTTTCGCCGATGCGGTACCCCGGCTGCAGGATCGACACGCACGTGGTCTCGGTGACGTCCGGCGCATAGCTGTGCATCAGCGCCTCGTGGACCAGCGGGTCGAAGGGCTCGCCCTCCTTGCCGAACTGCTGGAGACCCAGCTTGGCGACGACCGTCTCCAGCGCCTCGGCGACGGACTTGAACCCGCCGACCAGCTCACCGTGCTCCCGCGCGCGGCCGATGTCGTCGAGCACCGGAAGCAGCTCGGACAGGAGGTTCGCGGCGGCGATCTCCTTGACCGTGACCCGGTCCCGCTCGACCCGGCGGCGGTAGTTCTGGTACTCGGCCTGGAGCCGCTGGAGGTCCGCCGTGCGCTCGTTGAGCGCCATCCGGACCTGGTCCAGCTGCGCCTGCAGGCCCACTGTCTGCAGCTCGTCCCCGGCCGGGGCCGACGGGCCCGCCTGTTCGGCGGAGCCGTCGGCCTGCGCCGCTTCGTCAGCAGACTTCGCGGCGTCGGAAGGGACGTCGGGCTGCTCTTCGAAGCCCGGGGTCTCCTCCGTCACGCGGCACCATCCTTCGGCTTCTCGTCGTCGACGATCTCGGCGTCCACCACGTCGTCCTCCGGCTTCGCACCGTCAGGACCCGCGGCGCCCGCCGCACCGGCACCGGCCGCGTCCGCACCCGCACCCTCGGCCTGGGCGGAGGCGTACATCGCCTGGCCGACCTTCTGGCTGACGGCGGCGACCTTCTCGGTCGCGGTGCGGATCTCGGCGGTGTCCTCGCCCTTGAGCTTCTCCTTCAGGTCCGAGACAGCGGTCTCCACCTCGGACTTGACGTCCGCGGGGACCTTCTCCTCGTTGTCCTTCAGGAACTTCTCGGTCTGGTAGACCAGCTGCTCGGCCTGGTTGCGGGTCTCGGCGGCCTCGCGGCGCTTGTGGTCCTCCTCCGCGTACTGCTCGGCCTCGCGCATCATGCGGTCGATGTCGTCCTTCGGCAGCGCGGAGCCACCGGTGACGGTCATCCGCTGCTCCTTGCCGGTGCCCAGGTCCTTGGCACCGACGTGCATGATGCCGTTGGCGTCGATGTCGAAGGTGACCTCGATCTGCGGCACACCGCGCGGGGCCGGCGGAAGGCCGGTCAGCTCGAACATCCCGAGCTTCTTGTTGTACGCCGCGATCTCGCGCTCGCCCTGGTAGACCTGGATCTGCACGGACGGCTGGTTGTCCTCGGCCGTCGTGAAGATCTCCGAACGCTTCGTCGGGATCGTGGTGTTGCGCTCGATCAGCTTGGTCATGATGCCGCCCTTGGTCTCGATACCGAGGGACAGCGGGGTGACGTCCAGCAGCAGGACGTCCTTGACCTCGCCCTTGAGCACACCGGCCTGGAGCGCGGCACCGATGGCCACGACCTCGTCCGGGTTCACGCCCTTGTTGGCGTCCTTGCCGCCGGTCAGGTCCTTGACCAGCTCGGCGACGGCCGGCATACGGGTCGAGCCGCCGACCAGGACCACGTGGTCGATCTCGGACAGCTGGATGCCGGCGTCCTTGATGACGTTGTGGAACGGGGTCTTGCAGCGCTCGAGCAGGTCGGAGGTCAGCTGCTGGAACTGGGCGCGGGTGAGCTTCTCGTCCAGGTGGAGCGGGCCCTCGGCGGAGGCCGTGATGTAGGGCAGGTTGATCGTGGTCTCGGTGGACGAGGACAGCTCGATCTTCGCCTTCTCGGCGGCCTCGCGCAGGCGCTGGAGCGCCATCTTGTCCTTGCCCAGGTCCACGCCGTGGCCGCTCTGGAACTGCTTGACCAGGTAGTCGACGACGCGCTGGTCCCAGTCGTCACCACCGAGGTGGTTGTCGCCGTTGGTGGCCTTGACCTCGACGACCCCGTCGCCGATCTCCAGCAGCGAGACGTCGAAGGTGCCGCCACCGAGGTCGAAGACCAGGATGGTCTGGTCTTCCTTCTCCAGGCCGTACGCGAGGGCGGCGGCGGTCGGCTCGTTGACGATCCGCAGCACGTTCAGGCCCGCGATCTCGCCGGCCTCCTTGGTGGCCTGGCGCTCGTGGTCGTTGAAGTACGCCGGGACGGTGATCACCGCGTCGGTGACCTTCTCGCCCAGGTACGACTCGGCGTCGCGCTTCAGCTTCTGGAGCACGAACGCGGAGATCTGCTGGGGGTTGAAGTCCTTCCCGTCCAGGTTGATCTTCCAGTCGGTGCCCATGTGGCGCTTGACGGACCGGATGGTCCGGTCCACGTTGGTGACCGCCTGGCGCTTCGCGACCTCGCCGACCAACACCTCGCCGTTCTTGGCGAAGGCGACGACGGACGGCGTGGTCCTGGCGCCCTCGGCGTTGGTGATGACGGTGGGCTCACCGCCTTCGAGAACACTGACGACGGAGTTCGTCGTGCCCAGGTCGATGCCGACCGCACGTGCCATGGTTGATTCCTCCAGCTGACTTGAGTGGAACAGACTCAAGCGTGCATGATCCGTTTTTCCCTGTCAACAGACCTGAGTCGGCCCTGCTCAAGTCTTGTGCGGAGCCGCCTGTCAGTGCCCTGTCATACGGGCCGCCACCCCCGCACGAAGGGTCGCCTGGGCGACACAGATCACCGGCCGGGCGACTTCAGGCGGCCTGCGATCCTGGGTAGTGTCAGGCAGACTGAGTTAAGTTACCGCTCAGTACAGTCGCTGGATCCCCAGCCAGACGCAGGCCTCAACAACACCGCGCAGGTCCGAGGAGCCCGTCCATGCAACTCGCCGCGATCATCGTGTCGCTGGTCCTCACCGCGGTCGGCGTGGCGCTCATCGCGCGAGCCGTCGCGCAGATCTACCGGTCCGTCACGCTCGGCCAGCCGGTCCCCGCGGGCTCCCGCACCGACCGGCCGAAGCAGCGGACGGCCACCCTGGCCAAGGAGTTCCTCGGCCATACGCGGATGAACCGCTGGGGCATCGTCGGCTTCGCCCACTGGTTCGTCGCGATCGGCTTCCTGACCCTCCCGCCGACCCTCGCGCAGGCCTACGGGCAGCTCTTCAAGGCCGACTGGACCCTCCCCGTCATCGGCGGGTTCCTGCCCTTCGAGATGTACATCGAGTTCATCGGCCTGATGACGGTCGTCGGCATCCTGGTGCTGATCGCGATCCGGCTGCTGAGCCTGCCCTCCCGGGCCGGCCGCAAGTCCCGGTTCGCCGGTTCCAAGGCCTGGCAGGCGTACTTCGTCGAGTACGTCATCCTCACCATCGGCCTCGCGATCCTGGTCCTGCGCGGCCTGGAGGGCGCCATCCACCACGTGGCGGGCTACGACGCCGCGTACTTCGCCTCGTACCCGCTGGTGCTCGCCTTCGACGGCCTGGGCGTCGCCACGCTCCAGCAGCTGATCTACCTCACCGCGATGGTCAAGATCGGCGTCTCGCTGATCTGGATGATCACCGTCGCGCTCAACACCAACATGGGTGTGGCCTGGCACCGCTTCCTGGCCTTCCCCAACATCTGGTTCAAGCGGAACGCCGACGGATCCACGGCCCTGGGCGCGCTCCAGCCGATGGTCTCCACGGGCCGGCCGATCGACTTCGAAGACCCGGGCGAGGACGACCAGTTCGGCGTCTCCCAGGTCGAGCACTTCTCCTGGAAGGGCCTGCTCGACTTCTCCACCTGCACCGAGTGCGGCCGCTGCCAGTCGCAGTGCCCCGCCTGGAACACCGGCAAGCCGCTGTCCCCGAAGCTGCTCATCATGTCCCTCCGGGACCACGCCCATGCCAAGGCCCCGTACCTCCTCGCGGGCGGCGGCAAGTCCATGGAGGGCGAGGAGCGGGCCACCGAGGAGCAGCTCGCGGACGTGCCGGCCGCGGCCCTCGCCGAGGCCGAGCGCCCGCTGATCGGCACCCTTGAGGAGAACGGGGTCATCGACCCCGACGTGCTGTGGTCCTGCACCACCTGCGGCGCGTGCGTCGAGCAGTGCCCGGTCGACATCGAGCACGTCGACCACATCGTCGACATGCGCCGCTACCAGGTGATGATCGAGTCCAGCTTCCCCTCCGAGGCAGGCACGATGCTCAAGAACCTGGAGAAGAAGGGCAACCCCTGGGGCCTGGCCAAGAAGCAGCGCCTGGAGTGGACCAAGGAGGTCGGCTTCGAGGTCCCGGTCGTCGGCAGGGACATCGAGGACCTCACCGAGGTCGACTACCTCTACTGGGTCGGCTGCGCCGGTGCCCTGGAGGACCGCGCCAAGAAGACCACCAAGGCCTTCGCCGAGCTGCTCTACATCGCCGGCGTCAAGTTCGCGATCATGGGCGGGGACGAGGCCTGCACCGGCGACTCGGCCCGCCGCCTGGGCAACGAGTTCCTGTTCCAGCAGCTCGGCCAGCAGAACGTCGAGATGCTGAACACGGCCTTCGGCGACACCCCGTCCGATGGCGGCTCCGCCGCGGGCGGTGAAGGCGTGACCGTCCCGAAGTCCAAGAAGAAGATCGTCGCGACCTGCCCGCACTGCTTCAACACGATCGCCAACGAGTACCCGCAGCTGGGCGGCGAGTACGAGGTCGTCCACCACACCCAGCTGCTCCAGCACCTCATCGACGAGGGCCGGCTGATCCCCGTCACCCCGGTCGAGGGCCTCATCACGTACCACGACCCGTGCTACCTGGGCCGCCACAACAAGGTCTACACGCCGCCCCGCGAGATCATCGCGAAGGTGCCGGGGCTGCGGAACGAGGAGATGCACCGGCACAAGGAGCGCGGCTTCTGCTGCGGCGCCGGCGGCGCGCGCATGTGGATGGAGGAGCGCATCGGCAAGCGCATCAACACCGAGCGCGTGGACGAGGCGCTGTCCCTCAACCCGGACATCGTCTCCACCGCCTGCCCGTTCTGCCTGGTCATGCTGACCGACTCGGTCAACGGCAAGAAGAACGAGGGCACCGCCAAGGAGTCCCTCCAGGTCGTCGACGTCGCCCAACTCCTCCTGGAGTCCGTCAAGACCCCGGTCCCCGACGACAGCGACGAGGACGGCGACGGAGACGGCGAAAAGGCCTCGACCCCGGAACCCGAGCCGGTGAAGTAGGCGCAACCTCCGTACGAGCAGCCGCTCCCGTAAGTCTTACGGGAGCGGCTGCTCCGTCCAGATGACCTTTCCCTCGGCCGTGTAGCGCGTGCCCCAGCGCTCCGCGACCTGCGCGACCAGGAACAGCCCGCGCCCGCCCTCGTCCGTCGTCGCGGCCCGCCGCAGGTGCGGCGAGGTGGAGCTGGCGTCGGAGACCTCGCAGATCAGGTTCCGGTCGCGGATCATCCGCAGCCGGATCGGCTCGGCCCCGTACCGGATCGCGTTGGTGATCAGCTCGCTGAGGATCAGCTCGGTGGTGAAGGCCATCTCCTCAAGGCCCCACTCCGCCATCCGCTCGGCGGCCGCCGCCCGCACCCGCCCCACGGCCGCCGGATCGGACGGCACGTCCCACTGCGCCACCTCCGCCGAGGACAGCACCCGCGTACGCGCCACCATCAGCGCGATGTCGTCGCTCGGCCGCTCCGGCATCAGCGCGTCCAGCACCGCCTCGCAGGTCTCCTCCGGCGTACGGTCCGGCTGCCCGGCCAGCGAGCGACGCAGCAGGGCCAGGCCCTCCCCGATGTCCCGGTCGCGGTTCTCCACCAGGCCGTCCGTGTAGAGGACCAGCCGGCTGCCCTCGGGCAGGTGCACCTCGGCCGTCTCGAACGGCAGCCCGCCGAGCCCCAGCGGCGGCCCGCCCGGCAGCTCGGGGAACTCCACGCTCCCGTCCGGGTGGACGAGCGCGGGCTCCGGGTGCCCGGCCCGCGCCATGGCGCACCGCCGGGAGGCCGGGTCGTACACCGCGTACAGGCAGGTGGCGCCGGTGACCGCGGCGCCGCCGCCGTCGGGCGCCTCCTCGCCCAGGTCGATCCGGGCGACCAGCTCGTCGAGGTGCCACAGCAGCTCGTCGGGCGGCAGGTCCAGGGTCGAGAAGTTGTGCACCGCCGTCCGCAGCCGGCCCATCGTCGCCGCCGCGTGCAGCCCGTGCCCGACCACGTCGCCCACCACGAGCGCCACCCGCGCCCCCGGCAGCGGGATCACGTCGAACCAGTCGCCGCCGACCCCCGCCTGCGCGGGCCGATAGCGGTACGCGACCTCCAGCGCGCTCTGCTCGGGCAGGTTCCGCGGCAGCAGGCTGCGCTGGAGCGTCACGGCCATGGTGTGTTCGCGGGTGTAGCGGCGCGCGTTGTCGATGCACACGGCGGCGCGGGCGACGAGCTCCTCGGCCAGGGAGAGGTCCTCCTCGTCGAACGGCTCGGGCTTCTCCGACCGCCAGAACGTGGCCATGCCCAGGATGTCGCCGCGGGCCCGCAGCGGCACCGACATCATCGAGTGGATCCCGAACGCGATGATCTGCCGGGCCCGGTCGGGGTCCTGCGTCTGCCAGCCGCGGAAGGCGGCCATGTCCGCCTCCACGATCGCCCGCCCGGTGTCGAACCCCGCGCCCTGCGGCGTCCGCGGCACGAACGTGATCAGCTGCCCGAGCCGGTAGAACGGGGCATCCTCACGGATCCCGTTCGCGGCCGCGCGACGCAGCGGATGCGAACCGCTGCCCTGCGGCTTGGGGTCCTCGCCGCGCAGCACCGGCTCGGCCAGGTCGACGGTGACGTAGTCGGCGAACCGCGGCACCGCGAACTCGGCCAGCTCCTCGGCCGTACGCTCCACGTCCAGCGTCGTGCCGACCCGCACCCCCGCGTCGTACAGCAGCTTCAGCCGCTTGCGCGCGACGTCGGCCCGCCCGGACAGCGCCCGCAGCTCGGTGGTGTCGCGCAGGGTCGCGACGCTGCCGGGCGGGCCGCCGTCGCGGTCGGTCGGCATGTGGTTGACGTTCAGCAGCCGGTCCCCCGCGCTGTGCACCTCGTCCTCGGCGACCCGCCCGGAGGCCAGCAGCCGCGCCGTACGCGGGTCGAGGCCGAGGTCGTCCACGTGCCGCCCCTCGGCGTCCTCGGGCAGGTCGAGCAGGCGCCGGGCCTCGTCGTTGGCGAGGAGCAGCCGGCCGTCCCCGCCGACGATCAGGACCCCCTCGCGTACGGCGTGCAGCACCGCGTCGTGGTGCTCGTACATCTTGGTCATCTCGGCCGGGTCCAGGCCGTGCGTCTGGCGGCGCAGCCGGCGCGAGATGAGCGCCGAGCCGACCGTGCCGAGCGCCAGCGCCCCGGCCCCGGTGCCGATGATCACCGGCAGGTGCTGGTTGAGCTCGCCGGCCACGTTCTGGACCTTGAGCCCGGCGGAGACCAGCCCGATGACCTCGCCGCCGTCGCCCCGCACCGGGACCACGGCCTGCACCTCCTCGCCGAGCGGGCCGTGGACGCTCTCGACGGTCACCCGCCCCGCCAGCGACGGCTCGATGGTGCCCACGAACCGCCTGCCGATCTGCTCCGGGAGGGGGTGGGTGAAGCGGATGCCGCGGGTGTCCATCACCACGACGAAGTCGACGTCGGCCGCCTTCCGCACGTCCTCGGTGATCGGCTGCAGTTCGGCGGTGGGATCGGGCCCTTCCAGCGCCTCCCGGACGCCCGGGGAGCGCGCGAAGGACTCGGCGACCGCGACCGACCGGTTGCGGGCCTCGCTCTCGCTGTCGCCGCGCACTTGGAGCACGAGCGCCACCACGGCCGCGGCCACGAGCAGCACCACGACCACGGCCTGGAGGAGGAACACCTGCCCGGCGACCGTGCGAGCGCTCAGCGCGGACCGCGCGCGCTCGCGCCGACGGCTCGGGCGCCGGTCGGCGAGCGCACGGACCGACGAGACCCAGGATCGGCCGAAAGGACCGGCCATGTCCCCCTTTCTAACACTCGGGCGCGGTTTCCGCTCCGGCGCTGCGGGGATCGTCCCGCGCGCTCGGCGCTCGATGGCCCGACAGGCACAGGAAACCGGGGCATAACGGGGGCATATGACCGCCGCCGTCCATCAGACGATCCCTTCTTGGGTTTGTGCCATCTGTCCGAAGAATCGTCTCTTTGGGTGCTGCCCCGGGCGCGCCAATTTCCTGGGATCACCCTGCGGCGTTGGATCCGGCATGGAGCCGCGGCAGTTGTGGAATCGGAACACCGTGCTCGCGGAGGCGTTCTGCCTCAGCGACGAGCACGTGCGCTCGGCGCAGAGTGCCCTAGACGAGACGCAGGCGCACAGGTCGCGCCTGCTGGCCGCCTTCGCCGTGACGGTGGGCAGCGACAGCGCCGTCGCGGACCTGCTCGGGCTGAGCGAGCGGGAGGTACGGGTCGCCCGGCGCACCGTCGGCAAGGAGGACGCCCGGCGGATGGCCGACGACGTCCTCGCGTCCGTGCCGGGCGAGGTGGAGGGCGAACCCGCGCCGCACGAGGCCGCCGGCCACGCGCCGCCCCAACCGCAGGCCCCGCCTCCACCGCCGAGCCACGCCCCCCAGCACCTGCAGCACCAGTCGTACGCGCAGCAGGCACCCTCGTACGTCGACGTGCACGCGGCCGCGGCGCCCGACGCGCAGGCGTATCTCTCGGCCCCCGTTTCGGCGCCCTCGATGGGGTCCGCCTCAGCGGCCACCACCGCTTCGGTGACCGAGGCGCCGGGGGTGCGGGAGTCGGCGTGGACCTCCGCCATGGACCTGGTCCTGATCGACAGCTGGCAGTCGGGGATCGACCTGCGCGTGCTGGCCGACGAGTTCGGCCTCGACCTGGCCCGCCTGGTCACCCGCATCCAGCAGCTCTCCGCCGAGGGCCGCCTCACCGCCGCCCCGCCCGCCGCGAGCCCCGAGGACCGCTCGGGCCGCCACCGCCGCGACGCCACGGGCGCCGCCACCGGCTCGTACGCCACGACCGCCGGCTCCTACGCGGCCCCCGGCTCGTACACGGCGACCGGCTCGTACACGGCGGCCACCGGGACGTACCCGACCTCCGGCTCCTACGGCACGTCGGCGGGCTCGTACGGTACGTCCACCGGCTCCTATGGGACGGCCTCGTACGGGACCTCCACCGGCTCGTACGACAGCTACACCAACGGCGTCTCCCCCTCCGGTTGGGAGGCGCCCTCCACGATCCCGGAGGAGATGGTCGCCTCCTACCTCCCGCCGCAGCACACCTGGCCGCAGTACATGGCGGGCTCCTCGCGGTAACTGCCGCCGCGGCGACGCCAGTTCCCCCCGGAGGGGGTCACCCGGCGGGGGGACGTCCTCCCAGAGGGGCAGAGAGCCGCAAACCATCCCCTAGGGGATGTCACAGGTCAGCCGCAAAGGCCCCTTCTTCAGGGACAGGCGGTCTCGGCGGGACCTGCGACCAGGTACGTTCGAATCGTGGCTCGATTCAGGATGGGACGCGGCCGGGACTCCGCGCAGCAGCAAGGGCAGCAGCCGTACGGGCAGCAGGTTCAGCAGCCGTACGCCGGACAGCCCGTGCCCCCGCACGCTCAGCAGTGGTCGTACGGCGGGGGGCAGGGCGGGAGCGGCCGCGAGGAGCCGGAGTACTTCGGCCCAGCGAACCAGGGCCACGACCCGTACGCGGCCCGGCCCCAGCAGGGCCACGACCCGTACGCGGGCCATCCACAGCAGGGCCACGACCCCTTCGCCAACAACCCGGGCCACACGCGGGCGTTCACCGTCGGCGGCGCGGGCGAGCCGTACGCGCAGGACCGGCCGTACGACCCGTACGGCGGCCCGCAGGGCCCGGACGGGAACGTCAGCACCTACCGCGCGGGCCACGCCACGGCCCCGCCCTCCGGCCCGCGGCTGCACTGGAAGCAGCTGCTGAGCGGCGTACTGCTGCGCCCGGGGCCGACGTTCTGGCAGATGCGGGACTACCCCATGTGGGGCCCCGCGCTCATCGTCACCTTCCTCTACGGCCTGTTCGCCGTCTTCGGCCTCGACCAGGCCCGCGAGGACGTGCTGAACGCCACGCTCTCCAACAGCATCCCGTGGGTGATCAGCACCGGCATCGCGGTGGTGATCAGCGGGCTGCTGCTGGGCGCGGTCACGCACACCCTCGCGCGCCAGCTGGGCGGCGACGGCTCCTGGCAGCCGACGGTCGGCCTGTCGATGCTGATCATGTCGCTGACGGACGCGCCGCGGCTGCTGTTCGCGATGTTCCTGGGCGGCGACAGCGCGCTGGTGCAGGTCCTGGGCTGGGCGACCTGGTTCGCGGCGGCGGCCCTGTTCACCTCGATGGTGAGCAAGTCTCACGACCTGCCGTGGCCCAAGGCGCTGGGCGCGGCATCGATCCAACTGGTCGCGCTGCTGGCGCTGATCAAGCTGGGGACGCTGTAGGACGGTCCCAGCCGTAGAGACCGGTCCCATAGGACGCGGTAAGGGGCCCTGCCTATAGGCGGGGCCCCTTACGTTCGGCCTGCTTTGGCGTGCCGCTACGGTTCGGCCCGCTCTTGATGTGCCGCGCCTCGTCAGGCATCGAGCACCTGCCCCGCGCGACGCGCGACCGGCGGTTCGACACTCCACGGGAAGTTGATCCACTGGTCGGTGCGCTTCCACACGTACTCGCACTTCACGAGCGAGCCCGGCTTCTCGTAGATCACCGCGCAGCGCACGTCCGCGACGTGGCCGGCGCAGAAGTCGTGGACCAGCTTGAGGGTCTTGCCGGTGTCGGCGACGTCGTCCGCGACGAGGACCTTCTTGCGGCTGAGGTCGACCACGTTGGGGACGGGCGGGAGCATGACGGGCATCGCGAGGGTGGCGCCGACGCCGGTGTAGAACTCGACGTTCATGACATGGAGGTTCTTCACGTCCAGCGCGTAGCCGAGGCCGCCGGCCACGAACAGGCCGCCGCGGGCGATGGAGAGGATGATGTCCGGCTCGTAGCCGTCGTCGACGACCGTCCGCGCCAGCTCGCGGATGGCCTGGCCGAAGAGCGGATACGTCAGATTCTCGCGCTCGCTGCTCACCGTCTGCCCCGTAGTGTCGCGATTCCCGTGGTGTCCGTGCGGCCCCGCCACGTCAGGCCATCAGACCTGGGTGCGATGGAAGTTCAGGAAGGAGCGGGAGGGCGTGGGCCCGCGCTGCCCCTGGTACCGGGACCCGTACCGCGCGGAGCCGTACGGGTGCTCGGCGGGCCGTCAGGGGACAGCATGGCGGAGATCATCGGCGGTGGCACCGGCGCCTTCCGTGTGACCTGCGTCAAATATGGGCCCCTTGCCCGGGGCCCCGCGGCGGCGAAGTATCGCAGCCGGATCGCCGAATTGGGTGGTTTTGCGGAAGCGCGTTGCCGAAGGGATGCCGGCTGATGTTGGTCATCGGGTCCCGGCATGCGGGATAATGGCCTGGAAGCAATGTGTTCGATGCCGGTGACGCTGCCTTTTTCACGGGGCCGTCGGCTGACGATGAGCTGGTTTCAGGAAGGGGAACGAGCATGGCGGCCATGAAGCCGCGGACGGGTGACGGCCCGCTCGAGGTGACCAAGGAGGGGCGGGGCATCGTCATGCGCGTTCCGCTCGAAGGCGGCGGGCGCCTCGTCGTCGAGCTGACACCGGACGAGGCCGACGCCTTGGGCGACGCCCTGAAGAAGGTCGTCGGCTAGGTATCGGCGCACAGCGCCCTCCACTTTTCCACTGCCCCGGCGGATTCCGCGCACCCGAGCGCGCGGCGCCCGCCGGGGCAGTGTCGTGCGTACGGGAACGGGCGGGCGTACGGGAGTGGGGGCCGGGCTGGGTACGTCCCTGCCGTCAGCGCTTGACCGCGCAGAGCAGCCCGTCGCCGACCGGCAGCAGCGACGGCAGCAGCGCCGTGCTCTCCCGTACGGTCCGCAGCAGTTCGCGCAGCCGCTGTACCTCCGCGGGCTGGGCGGCCGAGTCGACGGTCCTGCCGTCCGCGAAGACCCCCTCGAACACGACGATCCCGCCGGGCCGCAGCAGCCGGAGCGACTCGCCGAGGTAGTCCAGGCACTCCAGCCGGTCGCCGTCGCAGAACACCAGGTCGTACCCGCCGTCCGCGAGGCGGGGCAGGACGTCCAGCGCGCGCCCGGGGATGAAGCGCGCGCGGTTCCCGGCGAAGCCCGCGGCGCGGAAGGCCTCGCGCGCGAACTGCTGCCGCTCCGGCTCGGTGTCCACGGTGGTCAGCACGCCGTCCGGGCGCATGCCGTGGAGCAGGTGGATGCCCGACACGCCCGTACCGGTGCCGAGCTCGGCAACGGTACGGGCGTGTCGGGCATCCACCTGCTCCACGGCATGCGCCCGGACGGCGTGCTGACCACCGTGGACACCGAGCCGGAGCGGCAGCAGTTCGCGCGCGAGGCCGTCCGCGCCGCGGGCTGCG
>NZ_LIQY01000310.1 GCF_001418495.1 Streptomyces pathocidini
TGGCACCAGAGCAAGCCCCCGCCCCGCCCCTGCGCACCATGTCCGGCATCACCAAGTCCTTCCCCGGCGTACGCGCCCTGGACGGCGTCGACCTCGACGTGCAGGCCGGTGAAGTGCACTGCCTCCTGGGGCAGAACGGTGCCGGGAAGTCCACGCTCATCAAGGTGCTGGCGGGGGCCCACCAGCCCGACGCGGGCGAGATCAGCTGGTGCGGCGAGAGCGTACGGCTCAAGTCGCCCACCGCCGCCATGGCTCTCGGGATCGCGACCATCTACCAGGAACTCGACCTGGTGGAGCACCTGTCGGTGACCGAGAACGTCCACCTCGGCCACGAGGCCAGCACCGCCGGCTTCGTCCGCTCGGGCGCCGCCCGAGCGGCAACCGCCCGGCTGCTGGCCCGCCTCGGCCACCCCGAGATCGACCCCGACACCCTGGTCACCCGCCTCTCGGCGGCCGGCCGGCAGATCGTCAGCATGGCGCGCGCCCTCTCCCACGAGGTGCGGCTCATTGTCATGGACGAGCCCTCCGCCGTACTGGACCCGGACGAGGTCGACAACCTCTTCCGGATCGTCGCCGACCTCACCGCCGACGGCGTCGCCGTCGTCTACATCTCCCACCGCCTGGAGGAGATCCGCCGCATCGGCGACCGGGTCACCGTCCTCAAGGACGGCCGCACCGCCGCCCGCGGACTCCCGGCGCAGTCCACCCCCACCCGCGACATCGTCGCCCTGATGACCGGGCGGAACGTCGAATACGCCTTCCCCGAACGACCGTTGACCCAGCCCAAGGCCGCCGCCCAACCCGTACTGAAGGTCGAAGGGCTGGCCCGCGCGGGCGAGTTCGCGCCCGTCGACCTCGAACTGCGGCCCGGTGAGATCGTGGGCCTGGCCGGACTCGTCGGATCGGGGCGCTCCGAGATCCTGGAGACCATCTACGGTGCCCGCCGCCCCACCGCGGGCCGCGTCCTGGTCGACGGCCGCCCGCTGCGCCCCGGCAGCGTGCTCGCCGCCGTACGCGCCGGGCTCGGGCTCGCGCCCGAGGAGCGCAAGGCGCAGGGCCTGCTGATGCTCGAGTCCATCACGCGCAACGTCTCGGTCTCCTCCCTGACCCGGTTCTCCCGCGCCGGCTGGCTCGACCGCTCCGGCGAACGCGCCGCCGCCCACCGCACCATCCGCGACCTGTCGCTGCGCCCCAACGACCCCGACCGGCTCGTACGGACCCTGTCCGGCGGCAACCAGCAGAAGGTCGTGCTCGCCCGCTGGCTGCTGCGCGGCTGCCGGGTGCTGCTGCTGGACGAGCCGACCCGCGGGGTGGACGTCGGCGCGCGCGCCGAGCTGTACGCCCTGATCCGGCGCCTCGCCGACGACGGCGTGGCCGTCCTCCTCGTCTCCAGCGAGGTCCCGGAAGTCCTGGGCCTCGCCGACCGGGTGCTCGTGCTCCGCGAGGGCCGGGTCGTCCATGCCGCCCCCGCCCGGGAGCTCGACGAGCACCGGGTCCTCGATCTCGTCATGGAAGGGAGCCCGTCGTGCTGAGCTCGCCCGGAACCGTCCCCGCCGACGCCCCCGCCGCCAGGCCCCGTACGCCCCGGGGGCAGGGCCCGCTCCGTGCGCTGCTGGACCGCGCGGACGTGCGGAACCTCTCCCTCCTCGGGGTGCTCGCCGTCCTGATCGCGGTCGGCGGCATCACCAAGCCCGAGCAGTTCCTGTCCACCGACAACCTCCAACTGGTCCTCACCCAGGCCTCGGTGATCGGCGTCGTGACCGTCGGCGTCACGTTCGTCATCATCAGCGGGGGCATCGACCTGTCCGTCGGGGCGGTCGTCGCCCTCGCCTCGGTCTGGGCGAGCACGCTGGCCACGCAGGAGTACGGGCTCGGCGGGATGCTGCTGTGCGCGGTGCTGGTCGGCGTCGGCTGCGGGCTGATCAACGGGGTGCTCATCGCGTACGGGAGCATGGTGCCGTTCATCGCGACCCTCGCGATGCTCGCCTCCGCGCGCGGCCTCGCGCTCCAGATCAGCGACGGCAAGACGCAGGTCGTGACCGTCGACCCGGTGCTGGACCTGGGCCTTCCGGACTCGTACGTGCTCGGCGTCCCGCCGCTGGTCCTCGTCTTCGCCGCGGTCACCGCCATCGGCTGGCTGCTGCTCAACCGCACGACCTTCGGCCGCCGTTCGGTCGCCGTCGGCGGCAACGCCGAAGCCGCGCGGCTGGCCGGCATCGACGTCAAGCGGCAGCGGCTGCTGCTCTACCTGCTGTCCGGGCTGTGCTGCGGGATCGCCGCCTTCATGCTGATCGTCCTCACCGGCTCCGGCCAGAACACCAACGGAAACCTCTACGAACTGGACGCCATCGCCGCCGCGATCATCGGCGGCACCCTCCTGAGCGGCGGCCGGGGCACCATCACCGGCTCCGTCCTCGGCGTCCTGGTCTTCACCACCATCACCAACCTGTTCGCGCTCAACAACCTGGAGACCGCCGTCCAGCAGATCGCGAAGGGCGCGATCATCGTCGCCGCCGTCCTGGTCCAGCACCGAACCGCCCGCACGGAAGGGTCCTAGATCATGTCCACCACACCAGGTATCCCCAGTCGCCGGGGCATCCTCTTCGGCACCGCCGCGGTCTCCGCCGGCGCGTTCCTCACCGCCTGCACCAGCAACGAGAACAGCGACCCGGACGGTGCGAAGGAGCCCGCGGCCGCCGCCGAAGACAAGCCCGGCAAGCCGGTCACCATCGGCTTCGCGGGCCCGCAGGCCGACCACGGCTGGCTCAACGCCATCAACCAGAATGCCAAGGACCGGGCGAAGACCTACGAGGACGTCACCCTCGAGATCACCGAGGGGTCAAACGACACCGCCCAGCAGATCGGCCAGATCGAGACGCTGATCAACAAGAAGGTCGACGTGCTGGTGATCCTGCCGGCCGACGGCAAGGCGCTCACCCAGGTCGGGTTGAAGGCCATGCGCGCGGGCATCCCCGTGGTCAACCTCGACCGCGTCTTCGCCTCCCCGCAGGCCTACCGCTGCTGGATCGGCGGCGACAACTACGGCATGGGGCTCAACGCAGGCAACTACATCGGCGAGCAGCTCAAGGGCAAGAAGAACGCCAAGGTCGTCGAACTGGCGGGACTCGACAACCTCGAACTCACCCGGCAGCGCACCCAGGGCTTCGACGACGCCCTGAAGAACTACCCGAACATCAAGAAGGTCGCCCGCCAGGCCGCCGAGTTCACCGTCGAGTCGGGCCAGGCCAAGATGGCCCAACTCCTCCAGGCGGAGTCCTCGTTCGACGCGCTGTGGAACCACGACGACGACCAGGGTGTGGGCGCCGAGCGCGCCATCAAGCAGGCCGGCCGGGACGAGTTCCTGATGGTCGGCGGCGCCGGCTCCAAACACGCGATGGACGCCATCAAGGCCGGCGACTCCGTGCTCAAGGCCACCGTCCTCTACCCGCCCACCATGGCCGCCTCCGCCATCGACCTCGCCCGGGCGCTCGGCCAGGGCAAGGGCGTCGGCGGCATGGCGGAACAGGAGATCCCCGCCTCCATCACTCTGTACTCCGCCGTCGTCACCCAGGACAACGTCGACCAGTACCTCCCGACGGGCTTCAGCTGACGGGTGGCCGTACGGCCCGTGTGAGGGCCGTACGGCGGCCCGCCGCACGGCCGCGCGCCGCTCCCGGGCTCCGGGCGTGTGCCATCCCGGGCTCCGGGCGCAGGGCCGCGCGCCGGGGCGGTGGGCCACGGCCAGGCCGTCGGCCGACCGGGGCCGCCCCAGCGGCAGACGCGGGGCGCCCATCCAGCGACGGCTGGAACGACGAATGGAGGTCCTATGGACGACAGCATTTCCGACCAGGCCGCCGAAAAGGCCGCCGCCGAGGCCGCCGGCGAGGGCGGGCGCCCTATCCTCGGGGTGGGGATGGTGGGTTACGCCTTCATGGGCGCGGCCCACTCGCAGGGGTGGCGGACCGCGGGGCGGGTGTTCGACCTGCCCGTCCAGCCGGTCATGGCCGCCATCTGCGGACGCGACCCGGACGCCGTGCGCGGCGCGGCGGACCGGCTCGGATGGGGGGCCGCCGAGACCGACTGGCGCGTCCTGATCGCCCGCGACGACGTCCAGCTCGTGGACATCTGCACCCCGGGCGACAGCCACGCCGAGATCGCCATCGCGGCCCTGGAGGCGGGCAAGCACGTGCTGTGCGAGAAGCCACTCGCCAACACGGTCGCCGAGGCCGAGGCCATGGTCGCGGCGGCGGAGCGGGCGCGGGCGCGCGGACAGCTGGCCATGGTCGGCTTCAACTACCGCCGCACGCCCGCCATCGCGCTCGCCCGGCGGATGGTGGCGCAGGGGCGGCTCGGCACCCTCCGGCACGTTCGCGTGAGCTACCTCCAGGACTGGATCGTGGACCCCGAGTTCCCGCTGGTCTGGCGGCTCCGGAAGGAGCAGGCCGGATCCGGCGCCCTCGGCGACCTGGGCTCCCACATCGTGGACCTCGCCCAGTACCTCTCGGGAGAGCACCTGGTCGGCGTCTCCGCGCTGACCGAGACGTTCGTACGCGAACGGCCGCTGCCCGCGGGCGCGGTGGCGGGCCTGTCGGCGAGCGCGGGCGGGGACTCCGGGGGAGGCGTGCCGCGCGGGCGCGTGACCGTGGACGACGCGGCGCTGTTCACCGGCCGGCTGGCCTCCGGAGCCCTCGCCTCCTTCGAGGCCACCCGGTTCGCCGCGGGCCGGAAGAACGCCCTGAGCATCGAGCTCAACGGCGACCGCGGCTCGCTCGCCTTCGACCTGGAGCGCCTCAACGAGCTCCACTTCCACGACCACACCGAACCCGCCTCCTCCGCCGGCTTCCGCCGCATCCTCGCCACCGAGCCCGATCACCCCTACCTGGAGGCCTGGTGGCCCCCCGGCCACGGGCTCGGCTACGAGCACACCTTCGTCCACCAGGCGGCCGACGCGATGCGCTCCATCGCCTCCGGCGCCCTGCCCGAACCCTCCTTCGCCGACGGGCTCCAGGTGCAGCGGGTGCTGGCCGCCGTCGAGGAGAGCGCCGAGAAGAACTCCGTCTACACCCCCGTAACGCCCCTACCGGCCTAGGAGGTTCCCGGACCATGCCACGCCCCTTCACCCTCTTCACCGGACAGTGGGCCGACCTCCCCCTGGAGGAGGTCTGCCGGCTGGCCCGCGACTTCGGCTACGACGGGCTCGAACTCGCCTGCTGGGGCGACCACTTCGAGGTCGACCGGGCGCTGGGCGAGACCGGCTACCTCGACGGGCGCCACGCGCTGCTGGAGAAGTACGGCCTCAAGTGCTTCGCGATCTCCAACCACCTCGTCGGCCAGGCCGTCTGCGACGCCATCATCGACGAGCGCCACCAGGCCATCCTGCCGTCCCGCATCTGGGGTGACGGCGAGGCCGAGGGCGTACGGCGGCGGGCCGCGGCCGAGATCAAGGACACGGCGCGTGCGGCGGCGGCCTTCGGGGTCGACACCGTCATCGGCTTCACCGGATCCGCGATCTGGCACCTGGTCGCCATGTTCCCGCCCGCCCCGCCGGCCATGGTCGACCGCGGGTACGAGGACTTCGCCGAGCGCTGGAACCCGATTCTCGACGTCTTCGACGCGGAGGGCGTGCGGTTCGCGCACGAGGTGCACCCCAGCGAGATCGCGTACGACTACTGGACGACGCAGCGCGCGCTGGAGGCGGTGGACCACCGGCCCGCGTTCGGGCTGAACTTCGACCCGAGCCACTTCGTCTGGCAGGACCTGGACCCGGTCGGGTTCCTGTGGGACTTCAGGGACCGCATCTACCACGTGGACTGCAAGGAGGCCCGCAAGCGGCTGGACGGCCGCAACGGCCGCCTCGGTTCCCATCTGCCGTGGGGCGACCCGCGGCGCGGCTGGGACTTCGTCTCGGCCGGGCACGGCGACGTGCCGTGGGAGGACGTGTTCCGCATGCTGCGGTCCATCGGGTACGAGGGGCCGATCTCGGTGGAGTGGGAGGACGCGGGGATGGACCGCCTCCAGGGCGCCCCGGAGGCGCTCTCGCGTCTGAAGGCGTTCGACTTCGAACCGCCCAGCGCGTCCTTCGACGCCGCTTTTGGTAGTGGCGATTGATGGGTTGAGCGCGGTTCGAGACCGCCGGGCTCCGCCGCACCGATTGCTCGCCGTTGCGGCGGGAGATTTCTGCCGACCCTGCCGGTCGGCAGATGGGCTGGTTGGGCGGCCGCCGCCCCCAAGGCGGCTCCGCCCTGCCCACCACCGCTTTGTCCATCCTGTGGAAGAAGTGCAACTGTCCCTGTTTCAAAGGGGTTTCCGAACCGGATGAACACGGTTACGGTCGCTCCTTGAGATGTACCGGTCACGGAATCGGCAGCGATCCGCGGCCGGCCGGCGCGACGGCGCGCGCCTGTCACACACCGTCATCCCTCCGGAGGACACCGTGCACAGGAAAAGGCCCAGAATCCGCAAGGCCCTCGCGGCCTTCGCGAGCGCTCTGCTCGCGGGCGCGAGCCTCTCGCTCCTCGCCCCCCAGGCAGGCGCGCACCCCGGTCACCCCGAATCCGAACACAGCGCCGCCGCCGAGGACTTCCAGCAGGTGACGCTCGCCAAGGGCGCCGAGGAGACCGGCGAGCCCATGACCCTCGCCGTGCTTCCCGACCGCTCGGTGCTGCACACCTCGCGCGACGGCACGCTCCGCCTGACCGACGCCACCGGCTCCACCAAGGTCGCCGGCAGGATCCCCGTCTACTCGCATGACGAGGAGGGGCTCCAGGGCGTGGGCGTCGACCCCGGCTTCGCCGACAACCGCGCCATCTACCTCTACTACGCGCCGCCACTGGAGACCCCGGAGGGCGACGCCCCCGAGAGCGGTGCGGCGAGCGACTTCGAGCCCTTCGACGGCGTCAACCGCCTCTCCCGCTTCGTGCTCAAGGAGGACGGCACGCTGGACGCGGCGAGTGAGAAGAAGGTGCTCGACGTCCCGGCCTCGCGCGGCATCTGCTGCCACGTCGGCGGCGACATCGCGTTCGACAAGGACGGCAACCTGTACCTGTCGACCGGCGACGACAGCAACCCCTTCGCCTCCGACGGCTTCAGCCCCATCGACGAGCGCGACACGCGCAACCCGGCCTTCGACGCCCAGCGCTCCTCGGCCAACACCAACGACCTGCGCGGCAAGGTCCTGCGCGTCAAGGTCGCGGAGGACGGCTCGTACACGGTCCCGGAGGGCAACCTGTTCGCCCCCGGCACCGAGAAGACCCGCCCCGAGATCTACGCGATGGGCTTCCGCAACCCGTTCCGGATGAGCGTCGACAAGACCACCGGCATCGTCTACGTCGGCGACTACGGCCCCGACGCGGGCGCGGCCGACCCCAAGCGCGGCCCGGGAGGCCAGGTCGAGTTTGCCCGGGTCACCAAGGCCGGCAACTACGGCTGGCCGTACTGCACCGGCGACAACGACGCGTACGTCGACTACGACTTCGCCGACCAGACCTCCGGCGCGTCCTTCGACTGCGCGGCGCCCAGGAACGAGTCGCCCCACAACACCGGCCTGACCGAACTGCCGCCCGCGCAGGCGGCCTGGATCCCCTACGACGGCGGTTCCGTGCCCGAGTTCGGCAGCGGCTCCGAGTCCCCGATGGGCGGCCCGGTCTACCGCTACGACGCCGACCTGGACTCCCCGGTGAAGTTCCCCGAGGCGTACGACGGGGACTTCTTCGCGGGCGAGTTCGGCCGCCGTTGGATCAAGCGCATCGAGCAGGACGCGGACGGGAAGGTCCAGTCGATCAACGACGTGCCCTGGTCCGGCACCCAGATCATGGACATGGAGTTCGGCCCCGACGGCGCGCTCTACGTCCTGGACTACGGCCTCAGCTGGTTCGGCGGCGACGAGAACTCCGCGCTCTACCGGATCGAGAACGCCACCGACGGGCACTCCCCGGTCGCCCAGGCCACGTCCGACAAGACCAACGGCAAGTCCCCGCTGAAGGTGAAGTTCTCCTCCGAGGGCACCGAGGACGCGGACGGCGACCAGCTGACGTACGCCTGGGACTTCGGCGACGGCGGCAAGTCCGCCGAGCCCAACCCCACGTACACGTACAAGAAGAACGGCGTCTACACCGCCACCGTGACGGTCAAGGACGGCTCAGGGCGCGAGGGTTCGGCGAGCGTGCACCTGACGGTCGGCAACACCGCCCCGAAGGTCACCCTCGAACTGCCCGGTGACGGCCGGCTGTTCACCTTCGGTGACGAGATCCCCTTCAAGGTGAAGGTCAGCGACCCCGAGGACCGGGAGATCGACTGCACCAAGGTCAAGGTGACCAACATCCTCGGCCACGACAGCCACGGCCACCCGGTCAACTCGGCCACTGGCTGCTCCGGCACCCTCAAGACCAGCGCGGACGGCGAGCACGACGCCAACGCCAACATCTTCGCGGTCTTCGACGCCGAGTACACCGACAAGGGCGCGGGCGGGCAGCCCGCGCTGACCACCCATGACCAGAACGTGCTCCAGCCCAAGCACCGCCAGGCCGAGCACTTCAACACCGCCAAGGGGGTCAAGGCCACCGACCGCGAGTCCGCCCACGGCGGCAAGACGGTCGGCGACGTCAACAACGGCGAGTGGATCGCCTTCGAGCCCTACCGGATCGGCGACGCCAAGTCCCTGACCGCGCGCGTGGCCTCGGCCGGCATCGGCGGAACCCTGGAGGTCCGCACCGGCTCGGCCAGGGGCAAGGTCCTCGGCACCGCGAAGGTGGAGCCGACGGGCGGCTGGGAGACCTACCAGGACGTGACCGCAAACCTCGCGAAGCCCCCCGCCGGGACCACCACGCTGGTCCTGGTGTTCAAGGGGAGCGGCACCGAAGCGCTCTACGAAGTGGACGACTTCTCCCTCACGACCGGCTGATCCCGGACCCGGGAGGGTGGCCGCCACCCGCCGCCCTCCCGGGCCGCCTCACCTCCAAGGGGCCCACCTGATGAGCACCAACGACACACCGCCCAACACCCCCGCCGACCCCACCGGCGACCGCTCCATCAGCAGACGAACCTCACTGCGGCTGGCCGCCGCCGCGGCCCTCCTCCCCGCGCTGGGCGCCACCGCGGCCCCGGCCGCCGCCCGGCCGCGCCCCTCCCGCGCCAAGAAAGTCCTGGTCTTCTCCCGAACCGCGGGCTTCCGCCACGACTCCATCCCCGACGGCATCGCCGCCATCAAGGCGCTGGGAGCCGGGAACGGCTTCGCCGTCGACGCCACCGAGGACGCGGCCGCCTTCACCGCCAGGAACCTGGCCCGCTACGACACCGTCGTCTTCCTGTCGACCACCGGCGACGTGCTCGACGCCGCCCAGCAGACCGCGTTCGAGGGCTACATCCGGCACGGCGGCGGCTACGTCGGCGTGCACGCCGCGGCCGACACCGAGTACGACTGGCCCTTCTACGGCGGGCTCGTCTGCGGGTACTTCCACAGCCACCCGGCGATCCAGCAGGCCACCATCAAGGTCGAGGACCGGGCCCACCCCGCCACCGCGCACCTCGGCGAGACCTGGACCCGCACCGACGAGTGGTACAACTACCGCACCAACCCCCGCTCCACCGCCCACGTCCTGGCCTCCCTGGACGAGTCCTCGTACACCGGCGGGAACATGAACGGGGACCACCCGATCGCGTGGGTCCACGAGTACGAGGGCGGCCGCGTCTTCTACACCGGCCTCGGCCACACCAAGGAGTCCTACGCCGACCCCGTCTTCCGCCAGCACCTGCTCGGCGGCATCCGCTACGCGCTCGGCGACGTACAGGTCGACTGCCGGTCGGAGTCCGGCTACCGGCACCTCTTCGACGGCCGGAACACCGACGGCTGGAAGCAGGCCGGCCCCGGTTCCTTCGCCCTGAAGGACGGCACGCTGACGTCCGAGGGCGGCATGGGGCTGTTCTGGTACGCGGCGAAGGAGTTCCGGTCGTACTCGCTGAAGCTGGACTGGAAGACGGCCGGGGACGACAACTCCGGCATCTTTGTGGGCTTCCCGCCCTCCGACGACCCGTGGTCGGCCGTCGACAACGGCTACGAGATCCAGATCGACGCCACGGACGTCGACGAGAAGACCACCGGCTCCGTCTACGGCTTCCAGTCCGCCGACCTGGCGGCGCGCGACGCCGCGCTCAATCCGCCGGGGGAGTGGAACACCTACGAGATCCGGGCCCAGGGCGAACGCCTGCGGATCTGGCTCAACGGCACCCGGATCAACGACTTCACCAACCGGGAACCCGCCCGCAGCCTCGCGGGCCACATCGGCATCCAGAACCACGGAGCGGGCGACGAGGTCGCCTTCCGCAACATCCGCATCAAGGAGTTGAGGTAGATCCTCCGGACGGGTGGGCAGGTTCGGGGGCGGGCCGTTCACGCGGCCTCGCTGCCGGCCCGGCCGGCCGCCTGCCCGCCCGCCCGACCGACCGGCTGCAGGGTCCCAGGGCCGCAGGGCAGGGCCCGATCCCCGGTTCCGCCGGGAC
>NZ_LIQY01000311.1 GCF_001418495.1 Streptomyces pathocidini
GACCGCGACGCCCTCGCCGCCCGCCGCCGTGACCAGCTCGGCGGTCTCCTCGATCGTCTCGGTCGTCCGGCCGACCTCGCTGACGCGCTCCCTGGTCGTCCGGCCCGTGACGTAGACCGTGGCCCCGGCCGCGCCCAGCCCGACGGCGATGGCCCGGCCCGCTCCCCTGGTGGCTCCGGCGACGAGGGCCACCCTGCCCGCCAGAGAACCCGCCGTTCCGCGCTGCTCTGCCATGTCCGCTCTCCTTCGCTCCCGTGCCGTCTCGTCCCACGGACCACCTTCGCACCCGCCACTGACAAACCGGACCGGTGATTCCCGGGCGTTCCGCGTGCGGGCGGGGATGCGAGGCCCGATGCTGGTCGGGTGATGGACGAGACGGAGTTCTGGGAGATCGTGGACAGCTCCCGCGAGGCGGCCGAGGGCGACCCCGAGGAGCAGGCCGACCTGCTCCTGGAGCGGCTGCTGCAGCTCGACCCCGAGTCCGTGCTCGACTTCGCCCGGCACTTCGAGGCCCGCTTCAACCGCGCCTACCGCTGGGACGTGTGGGGCGCGGCCTGGGTACTGCTCGACGGGGCGAGCGACGACGCGTTCGACAACTTCCGCTGCTGGCTGATCGGCCAGGGCCGCGAGGTCTTCGAGGGCGCGCTGCACGACCCGGACGCGCTGGCCGACCTCCTCGACGACTTCGACGAGGAGGTGGACGGGGACGCGGAGGAGCTGGGGTACGCGGCGGACGAGGCGTACGAGCAGCTGACCGGCCTGGAGACCCCGGACCTGGAGCTGCCGCCCGCACCGCGCGAGCCGCTGGGCACGCCCGTCGACTTCGAGGACGACAGAGCGCTGGCGGAACGCTTCCCCAGGCTGTGGGACGCGTTCCGGCCGTAGGCGGTGGGGAGTTGGGGCCCGTCGCCTGCCGGAGCCCCTTGCCGGCTCAGCCCGGCAGAACCGGGGGCTCCGCCCCATCGGGTCCAGCTCGTCAGCGCGGGAGGCTCCGGCCCATCAGGACGTCGTCCACGTACTCTCCCTCGATCAGGAACTCGCCCGGGAGCACGCCCTCCACGGCGAAGCCCGCCGACTCGTACAGCCGCCGGGCCGGGGCGTTGTGGCCGAGGACGCGGAGTGTGAGGCGGGTGGCGCCCTGGCGCAGCGCCTCCTGCCCGGCCGCGTCCAGGAGCGCCCGGGCGACGCCGAGGCCCCGCGCCCAGACGTCGACGGCGAGGCCCTGGATCTGCCGGACGTGGGCGTTGGCCGGCAGCGGGGTGGGCGGGACGACGCGCACATAGCCCGCGATCCGTAGGGGCTCGTTCGATGGCGCCGGTGCCGATGCCGGTGCCGGTGCCGGTGCCGATGCCCGTGCCCGTGCCGGTGCCGGTGCCGGTGCCGGGCACTCTGCGATCAGGATGTGGTCCGGCGAGTGCGTCATGTCGAAGAACGGCTCGCCCTCCAGGGGCGGCCCCTCCTGCACGGAGTGCAGGGGCGACCACGTGCGCCGGTCGAGCTCGGCGAGCGCGGTGTCGTCGGCCCGGACGGCGCGGCGTATGACGGGGCGGGTACGGGGCTGCGAGGCGGGCGCGGGCATGGGGACACTCTGCCAGGGGGCCTTCCGGCTCCGGCACGCCGGGCCCTGTGCCGGAACTCCGGCGTTCCGGGGGCCGCGCCGGGCAGGATGGCCTCATGCGCATCGCGGTCAGCGGTTCAACCGGCCTCATCGGCACGGCACTCGTACGGTCCCTGCACGAGGACGGGCACGAGGTGGTCCGTATGGTGCGGCGGCCCGCCGCGGCGCCGGACGAGGTCACCTGGGACCCCCAGCGGCAGTACGTGGACACGGCCGGGCTCGCGGGGTGCGACGCGGTGGTGCACCTGGCGGCGGCCGGGGTCGGCGACCGCCCCTGGACGGCCGCGTACAAGCGGGAGCTGTGGGACAGCCGGGTGCTGGGCACGGCCGCGGTGGCCGAGGCGGTCGCCGCGCTCGACACCCCGCCGCGGGTGTTCCTGTGCGGAAGCGCGGTGGGGTTCTACGGGGACACCGGGGACCGGGCCGTGGACGAGAGCGCGCCGCCCGGGGAGGGGTTCCTGCCGGACATGTGCCAGGCGTGGGAGGAAGCGGCCGCGCCGGCCGAAGAGGCGGGCATCAGAACGGTGTTCGCGCGCAGCGGCCTCGTCGTCTCGGGCGAGGGCGGTGCCTGGGGGCGGCGGATCTTCCCGCTGTTCAAGCTTGGCCTCGGCGGGCGGCTCGGGGACGGCAGGCAGTACTGGAGCCTGATCTCGCTGCGGGACGAGGCCGCGGCGCTGCGGCACATCCTGGACACGGAGGAGCTGGCGGGCCCGG
Source organism: Streptomyces pathocidini (assembly GCF_001418495.1). GTDB lineage: Bacteria > Actinomycetota > Actinomycetes > Streptomycetales > Streptomycetaceae > Streptomyces > Streptomyces pathocidini. Next base: position 2,333 of record NZ_LIQY01000311.1, read on the forward strand.
TCAACTGCACGTCGCCCGAGCCGGTCACCAACCGGGAGGTGACGGAGGCGATGGGGCGGGCGCTGCACCAGCCGACCCTTCTCAACGTGCCGGCGCCGGTGCTGCGGTTGGCCCTCCGTGGCTTCTCGGAGGAAGTCCTGGGCAGCAAGCGGGTGCTGCCGAAGCGGCTGCTGGAGACGGGGTTCTCGTTCGCGCACCCGACGGTGGAGAGTGCCCTGCGGGCGGCGCTGGGGTAAAAGGGCCGCGGCCGGCCGCGCCGAAGGCACGCGCGCGTGGGGCCGGGCCGATCGTTTCACATACGTTCCCGATCGGAACGTGTCACTCCACGACCCGACTTCGGCCGGAATCGCTCGTACGGACGGCCGGAACCGCCGCATTTCTCAGGGCTGTTGAGGGCATGAGGTACCAGTGGCCCGAGTGTGACCTGGCTTTCCTCACCGACCACCGGTCGGGGGCACCCGGCGCGGGAACACAGCCGACCCTGGGGAGGGGACGTGCTCAGCAGCGCGCGCCACAGCGGAGAACGGACGGATGTCGTCGTCATAGGGGCAGGGGCGGCGGGCCTCGCCGCGGCCCGCCTCCTCACAGAGGCCGGGGTAAGTGTCACGGTCCTGGAGGCCGCTCCTTACATCGGCGGGCGGATGGCCACCGACCACGTGGACGGTTTCCACCTCGACCGTACGGTGCAGTTCCTCAACACGTCCTATCCGGAACTCTTCCGGATGCCGGGCCTGGAGTCCCTGCCGCTCCGCCCGCTCGCCCGCGGGGCGCTGGTGCACGCGGGCGGGCGCAGCCACCGGTACGCGGTGGGCGGGCGCGGTGAGCGGTCCCCGGAGACCCGCGCGGACACCAAGGGTGTGGCCGACACGGACATTCGGGCTGCGGCCCGTTTCGAGACCCTCGTCAGGGCCCGCGCCGGACAACCCGGCGGACCACGCGGCGCGAGAGGCCCACTCACCACCGCGCGAGCCATCGCCTCCGCTGCCCACGCGCCCCTCACCGGAGCTCTCGACCAGGCCAGGGCCTCCGCCCTGCTCAACCGGCTGGCCGCTACACCCACCGACCACCTTCTGGCCCGCCCCGAGCTGACCGCCGCGCAGGCACTGGCCGCGCGCGGTGTGCCGCCCCGCACGGCGAACCGCTTCCTGCGGCCGCTGCTGGAGGCCCTGCTGGGCGATCCGGATCTCGCCATGTCCAGCCGCTGCGCGGACCTCGCCCTGCGCGCCTACGCTTGCGGGCGGCTGTGCCTGCCCGTGGGGGGCTCGGCGACGGTTCCGGAGCTGCTGGCCGCGGGGCTGCCACCGGGCGCCATCCGAACCGGGGTACGCGCCGTGTCGGTCTCCACCACCTCGGTGGAGACCGCCGGGCACGGCCAAATCCCGTGCCGCGCCGTACTGGTGGCCACCGGAGCGCGCGCGGCGGCCGGCCTCCTACCCGGACTGCGGCTACCGGACTTCCACGCGACGACCGTGCTGCACCACACAGCGGACGCCCCGCCGGCGACCGGGGCCGCTCTCATCCTGGACGCGGACCGGCTGGGCCCCGTAACGCACACAACGGTGGTCAGCGAGGCCGACCCGTCCCGCACCCCACCGGGACGTGTCCTGATCACCTCGGTGGTGACGGGTCCCGCGTCAGAGGATCCGGTCCCGGCCCTGGACGGGGCAGCGCGGCCCCAACTCAGCCGGCTGTACGGCACGTCGGCCGCGCGCTGGCGGCTGCTCGCCGCCTACCACCACCCAGAGGCCCTTCCGGCGATGCGCCCGCCGCACGACCCGCGCCGACCCGTACGGGTGGTGGCGGGCTTGTACGTGTGCGGGGACCACCGTGACACGAGCACGCTCCAGGGCGCTCTTTCCTCCGCCCGGCGCGCGGTCGCCGCCACCCTCGCAGACCGTTTCAGTACGAGGTTCGGAGCCGGCGACGGCGAATGAGCCAGAATCCCGGTTCAGTTCGCAGATCGTGCGCGGATTCCATCATCCGCAACTCGCATACCCCTTTGCACACCACCCTTTTGCGCCCCCATCGCCCCAACCGCCATAACACAACGGGTTATTCTCCCTCCGCGGCAGGAAATATGCACGCCAAGGATTTTTCGATCTCAGGAGATCCTCATCTCATCCACGGCGAGCGATCAGCGGAAGTCCGCGACCTGATGAGTGTTCCAACCAGCTGGAAAGCCGGGCTCCCGTCTCCCCGCTCCCCACCCGGTCCTGGGGTACCATCATGGCAATTTCCATTTCCCCGAATCAAGGTTCCACTACTGGTGGAACCCTGGTCACCATCACCGGCACAAACCTCGCCGGAGCAACCATGGTGAGGTTCGGCACCAAACCATCACCTCAAATCGTCCAGGTGTCCCCGACCATAGTCACCGCGGTGTCTCCGCCGGGATCCGGCGCGGTGGAGGTAACGGTGACCACCCCTGGCGGCACCACTCCGCCCGTGCTCTTCGTCTACGTGAGCCCGCCCTTCCTGTTCACGCTGAGCACCACATCCGGGCCTTTGGCCGGCGGCAACACCATTTCCATAACCGGTACCGGCCTGACCTCCACCACCAGCGTGTCCTTCGGCGGTACTTCCGTGATCCCGACAGTCGTCTCCGACGGCCGGATCGAGGTCACGGTGCCGGCAAGGGCCACGAGCGGGCCCGTGCAAGTGCGCGCCGTAACGGCGGGCGGGACAAGCAACAGCCTGACCTACACCTACGTAGGTGCCCCCACGGCCACTGCCATCTTTCCCTTGTTCGGCCCTGTCTCCGGCCACACCGCCTTCACCCTCTCGGGAACCAACCTGACGGGCGCCCACGTGACCTTCGACGGCGTCGCGGCGACGGGCATCGCGGTGAACGGAGCGGGAACCTCCCTGACAGGGATCACGCCCGAGGGTGCGGCAGGCAACGCGGCCGTCGTGATCACCACGGCCGGCGGCAGCACAACAGTCCCAGGCGGGTTCACCTACATCACCCCCGTCTTCCCCGCCCTCTACGTAGTCAACATGACCCCGGGTACGGTCTCGGCAATCGACCGGGTCACCAAAACGGTCACCACCGAGATCCTCGTCGACGAGAACCCCACCAACGTCGCGATCTCCCCAAACGGTTCCCGCGCCTACGTCACCAACCAGGGCTCCAACACCGTCTCGGTGATCAGCACAGCCACCAACACCGTCACCACCACCATCGCCACCGGCGAGAACCCCACCAACGTCGCGATCTCCCCGAACGGTTCCCGCGTCTATGTGGCCAACCAGACCTCGGGTACCGTCTCAGTGATCAACAGCGCCAACGACACGGTCATCAAAACCATCCCTGTCGGGGCCCAGCCGACTGGGATCGCGGTCTCCCCGGAGAGCACCCGCGTCTACGTCACCAACTTGAGCGCGGGCACCGTCTCAGTGATCAGCACAGCCACCAACACCGTCACCGCCACCATCCACGTTGGCGCCGTTCCCTCCAGCGTGGCATTCACCCCCGACGGCGCCCGCGCCTACGTCACCAATCAGGGCTCCAACACCGTCTCGGTGATCAACACAACGACCAACACCGTCACCACCGCCATCGCCGGCGACGTCCTTCCCTCCAGCGTGGCGCTCTCTCCGGACGGCGCCCGCGCCTACGTCACCAATCAGGGCTCCAACACCGTCTCGGTGATCAACACAGCCACCAACACCGTCACCGACACCATCGCCGTCAACTCAAACCCCCGCGGCGTGGCTGCCGGCCCGGACGGGGCCAACGTCTACATCACCAGCCTCTTGCCCAGCACCGTCTCGGTGATCAGCACAGCCACCAACGCCGTCACCTGCACCATCAACGTGGGCACCAACCCGCGGGGCCTTGCGACTTCCTGACAGTGCATCACATGGGCTTGATCAGAACGGACGCACCGCCAACCGCGGTGCTGCACGGCGACGCCGAACCCGGCCTCCGCACCGGCCCTCCACCCGGCGCGGGCCTACAGCGCCGCGACGCGTTCGCGGAAGGCTCGGGCCGGGGCCGCTTCGCGATACGGCTCCAGCCGACGCTCGAAGTCGCGAACGTACTCCACGGCCCGCGTCGACCGCATTTCCGCTGCCTGCGCCGCCGCCTCCGCCCCCAGCGCGCACGCCTGGTCCAGCTCCCCCAGCCCGAGCCGCGCGGACGCCAGGACCACCCGGCAGAACAGGCGGCTGCGCGCATAGCCCGGCGCGCGCAGCTGGAGGGAGCGTTCCGCGTGCTGCGCGGCCGCCCGGTACTGCTGGAGATCCCGGTGGCAGTGCCCGAACTCATCGGCCAGCTGCGCCTCGTCGAAGTAGCGTGCCCAGTACGGGACTTCGTCCCCCGGCCGCGCCGCCTCCAGCGCCCGCTCGGCCCGTGCGAGGGAGGCCGTGCAGGCGCGCACTTCCCCCAGCACACCGTGCCCGCGCGCCTCCACGGCGTGCATCAGCGCCTGGACGACCGGCGGCGCCCCGCTCCCGACGCCCTGCTGCGCGACCCGCGCGAGCTGCACCGCCTCGCGCCCGTGCCCGAGATAGACCGCCTGCCGGCCCATCGTCACCAGCACGTAGCTCCCGTATGCCCGGTCCCCCGCCGCCTGCGCGAGCCGCAGGGCCTGGACGAAGTACCGCTGGGCGAGCCCGTGGGCCGCGATGTCGTACGAGGTCCAGCCGGCCAGCCGGGTCAGGTCGGCGACCGCGGCGAACAGCCGGCGCCCGGTCGCCTCGTTGTAGGTGCCGCGCAGCATCGGCTCGGCCTCGTGTTCCAGATACCGCACGAGGGCCTGCCGGGCGTGCCCGCCGCCGTACGCGTGGTCGAGGGTGCGGAACAGCTCGCCGACCGAGCGCAGGGCCGCGATGTCCCCCGCGGTGACCTTGTGCACCGGGTTCTGGTCGCCCTGCCGCTGCCGCGGCACCGTCGCACGGCCCTGCGCAGGCACGCGCGCGGCGGACGGCCCCGCCGCGGGTTCCTCGGCGGCCCGCGCCACCCGCTCGTCGGCGCGGCCGATGAGCCAGTCGCGGCTGGGTACGACGAGTCCGGCGGGGGTGAACGCGATCTTCCGCAGCTCGGCGTGGCTGCCGGAGTCCTTGCGCCAGAGCCCGCTGACGATGTCCACGGCCTCGGCCGGGCTCGCGGCGAATTCGAGGCCCGCGTACACGGGGCCGCAGGCGTCGAGCCCGAGATCCTGCGCGGAGAGCCGCCGCCCGAGACGACGCGAGAACACCTCGGCGATCAGGGCGGGCGTCGTGCCGCGGGGCTGCTGTCCGCGCAGCCAGCGCGTCACGGACGTCTTGTCGTAGCGCAGGTCGAGACCGTGCTCCAGCCCCAGCTGGTCGACCCTGCGGGCCAGCCCGGCGTTGGAGAATCCGGCCTCGGCGATGAGCGCGGCGAGCTGGCGGTTGGGGTTGCGCTGCTGGGGTCGGTCCGTCATCGGGTGTGCGGTCTCCTGCCTTCTGCCTTCCGGGCCTCAACGCCCTGATGGAACGGCGTGAATTTAGCGGCTGGAAGCACACATTCCGCACGCTCGGCCCATCATTCATCCGATCGTGTGAGCAGGTGCTTGCCGACCGTGACGGAGTCCCCGGGCAGACGTGACGAAGTCTCCGGCGGAACCGCCCCGCCGGACCCCGGCCGACCGGAACTGGATCCTGGGGCCCGCGCCACGGGCCGTACAGTGGCATGGGCGCAGGAGCGCCGCTACGGGGACGTACGGCCGGGAAGAGGAGCTGCCGTGAGTGAGCCGCGCGAGCTGCGCTTTGTCCACCTGGGCTTCGGGGCGGAGGCTGTGGAGTACCAGGAGGCGTGGCAGGAGCAACGCCGGGTGCACGCGGCCCGGTTCGCGGACGAGGTCCCCGACACCTGCCTGCTGCTGGAGCACCCGCCGGTCTACACGGCCGGGCGGCGCACGGAGGACAGCGAGCGCCCGCTGGACGGGACGCCGGTCGTCGACGTGGACCGCGGCGGCAAGATCACCTGGCACGGCCCGGGTCAGCTCGTCGGCTACCCGATCCTCAAACTCCCGCGCCCGGTGGATGTGGTGGCCCACGTCCGGCGCCTGGAGGAGGCGCTCATCCTCACCTGCGCGGAGTTCGGCCTGGAGACCTCCCGGGTCGAGGGCCGCAGCGGCGTGTGGGTGCTCGGCGACCCGGTCGACCAGCGGCCCGCGCTCGGAGGCCTGTCGCTGGACTTCGACCCGCGGCTCCAGGACGAGGAGTTCGACCCGCGGCTCAGCGGCCCCGAGTACGCGCCGTCCAACGCCGGCCAGCGCCGCGAGGACCGCAAGCTGGCCGCCATCGGCATCCGCGTCGCCAAGGGCGTCACGATGCACGGCTTCGCGATGAACTGCGACCCGGACAACACCTGGTTCGACCGGATCGTCCCCTGCGGCATCCGCGACGCGGGTGTGACCTCGCTCTCCAACGAGCTGGGCCGCCAGGTCTCCGTGGCCGAGGTCCTGCCCGTGGCCGAGAAGCACCTGCGGGGCGTCCTGGAGGCGGCGGAGCCCCTGCCGCGCGCGGTCTGACCCCTCGTACCGCGCGGCCCGAAGGCTCAGCGGCCGACCAGGGCGTAAAAGCGTACGAACAACGGGCGTACCCTGGGGTTCGCCCAAGAATCGAAAGTCGTAGGGAGCCGGACGTGTCCGCAGTCGCACCCGACGGACGCAAGATGCTGCGCCTGGAGGTCCGGAACAGCCAGACCCCCATCGAGCGCAAGCCCGAGTGGATCAAGACCCGGGCGAAGATGGGCCCCGAATACACCGAGCTGCAGAGCCTGGTGAAGCGCGAGGGGCTGCACACCGTCTGCCAGGAGGCGGGCTGCCCCAACATCTACGAGTGCTGGGAAGACCGCGAGGCCACCTTCCTCATCGGCGGCGACCAGTGCACCCGGCGCTGCGACTTCTGCCAGATCGACACGGGCAAGCCCCAGGCCCTGGACCTCGACGAGCCGCGCCGCGTGGGCGAGTCCGTGGTCACCATGGACCTCAACTACGCCACGATCACCGGCGTCGCCCGCGACGACCTGGCGGACGGCGGCGCCTGGCTGTACGCCGAGACGGTGCGGCAGATCCACGCGATGACGGCCGGGCGCGAGGCCGGCCGCACCAAGGTCGAGCTGCTGATCCCCGACTTCAACGCGGTCCCCGAGCAGCTCGCCGAGGTCTTCGGCTCCCGCCCCGAGGTGCTGGCGCACAACGTCGAGACCGTCCCTCGGATCTTCAAGCGGATCCGCCCGGCCTTCCGCTACGAGCGCTCGCTCGAGGTCATCACCCGCGCCCGCGAGGCCGGCCTGGTCACCAAGTCCAACCTGATCCTGGGCATGGGCGAGGAGCGCGAGGAGGTCAGCCAGGCGCTGCGCGACCTGCACGGCGCCGGCTGCGAGTTGATCACCATCACGCAGTACCTGCGCCCCTCGGTCCGGCACCACCCGGTGGAGCGCTGGGTCAAGCCGCAGGAGTTCGTGGAGCTCAAGGACGAGGCCGAGGCGATCGGCTTCTCCGGCGTCATGTCGGGCCCGCTGGTCCGCTCCTCGTACCGCGCGGGCCGCCTCTTCCAGCAGGCGATGGACCGGCGCGCGACGCAGGCCGCGTAGCGGGGGCGGCGGGTTTCCGGAGCCGCCGGGGCGCCAGGGCGCGGGGGCGCCAGGGCGCCGCATCGCCGGCCGCCCGGGCACCATGTCACCAAGCGTGATCTCGATCACGTGCGGAGTGTGACCGGCGCCACCTTCGAGAACCGCCGTGGGCCCCGGAACTCCGGGGCTCACGCGTACGGGCCGCGTCAAGGTGTGATCACACGGCGTATGGGTTTCATTGGTGTTTGACCGACCGGTCACGTCCTGGTAACACCCATCAGTGAGTCTGGTCGGGACCACCCTTCCCGTCCGTCCGCTTCCGAGGGGGACTGACCCATGCAGGCCGCGCACGTACGCGCCACCGCCATCCCGTCGTTCACCACCGCCCTGCGCGCCGTCGAGGCCGTACTGCTGGGCAGCGGCCAGCGCACCGCCCGCCGCAACGCCTGGACTTCGGTCCTGGAGGACCGGCACCGCGCCCGCGAGCGCCGCGAGGCCCAGCACGTCCTGGAGGCCGTGGCGACCCGGGCTCCGCAGGCCACGTAAACTCTGGGGCATGGCGAGGCAGGAAACATCCGAGAATCCCGGGCGGCTCAAGCAGATCGCCCTGACCTACAAGATGACCAAGCGGGCCGACTCCAAGGTCGGTCTCGTCGTCGCGGCGGTGGGAATCGTCACCTTCGGTGTCCTCCTCGCGATCGGCTTCGCGATCGGTCACCCGGTCTACCTGGGCATCCTGGGCTTCCTGCTGGCCTTCCTCGCGATGGCGATCGTCTTCGGCCGGCGGGCCGAGCGCGCGGCCTTCGGGCAGATGGAGGGCCAGCCGGGCGCGGCCGCGGCGGTGCTGGAAAACGTCGGCCGCGGCTGGTCGGTGACGCCGGCGGTCGCGATGAACCGCAACCAGGACGTCGTACACCGCGCGGTCGGCAAGGCCGGTGTCGTGCTGGTCGGCGAGGGCAACCCGAACCGGCTCAAGAGCCTGCTGGCGTCCGAGAAGAAGCGCATGGCGCGGATCGTGGTGGACGTGCCGGTGCACGACGTGATCGTGGGCGACGGTGAGGGCCAGGTGCCGCTGAAGAAGCTGCGCACCACCCTGCTGAAGCTGCCGCGGGTGCTGCCGGGCGCCCAGGTCACCACGGTCAACGACCGGCTGCGCGCGATGGGCGACCTGATGAGCAACATGCCGATCCCGAAGGGCCCGATGCCGAAGGGTATGCGGATGCCGCGGGGCGGCAAGATGCGGTGACGCTCGCGCTGAGCGG
>NZ_LIQY01000312.1 GCF_001418495.1 Streptomyces pathocidini
ACAGCCGCCCCCGCGGCCGGGTCCCGGGGCCGGCCGCGGGGGCGGCTGTCGTGGGTGCCATGTCAGTTCACCCGGTAGCCCAGCGAGGTGGCCTTGTCGACGATGGCGGTCTGCCAGGAGCCGACGGTCGAGGCGATCGTCGAACCCTGGTTGAGGGCGGGTACGACGGTCGTGGTGTAGATGGACTCCTGGCTGTACTGGGTCGCGCCCCAGCCGGGCCACACCTGTTCGGCGGCCCGGGTGAGCGCCGGCGCGACGTCCCCGGCGAACCAGCCGGTCTCCTTCTGCCGGGCCAGCCAGCCCTCGGCGGCCTTCTTGTACGCCGGATACGTGACGGCCTCGGCCTGGGCCTCGTCGGAGGTGGTCACCCACGTCACCAGGTCACCGGCCGCCCTCAGGTTCGCGCTGTGCGCGGAGACGAACCAGACGCCGCCGCCGACGTTGCCGGTGGTGGCGCTCTCGTCGGCCTCGTACTTCAGGGGCGGGGCCGCGGCGATCTCCCCCTCGGCGGCCTTGAAGGTGTCGCGGAAGAGCACCGGCCCGTACCAGGAAGGGCCGGGCGTCATCAGGACCTTGGACGCGCTCTTCTTGACGAACCCGGTGTCGAAGACGCTCCCCTTGGAGACCGATCCGGCCTTGATCAGCCGGTCGAGCAGGGACACGGCGCGCGTGCACTTCGGGCTCTCCAGGTCGACCGTGACCTTCTTCGGTCCGGTGAGGGTGGAGGCGGGGCACTGCGCGGCCCAGAGGTAGATCTCGGGGGTCCACGGGTCGCCCGCGGTGCCGACCAGATAGCCCGGGTGCTCCTCGGCTACCCGCTCCCCGAGGGCGCGGTACTCCTCCCACGTGGTGGGCACCTCGTAGCCGAAGCGGTCCAGGAGTCTCTTGTTGTACCAAAGGACGTTCTGGGCAAGGTCGTTGCGGACGCAGTAGACCGTGTCCCCGACCGTGCACGGGTCGAGCGCGCCCTCGGCGAAGCCGTCGAGGATCCGCCGGTCCACGATGTTCTCCTGGTCGACCGGCGCCGCGTACGGCTTCGGGCCGGAGGCCGCCCACGCGGTGTCGGCGGTCGTGGTGGAGAAGGCGACGTCCGGCCAGCCGCGGCCGGAGCGGTCGAAGAGCCGGACCTTGGTCTGCAGGTCGTTGGCGCCGTTGGCGTCACCGCTGTACGTGACGATCTTCAACTTCGTTCCGGGGTGCGCCTTCTGGTACGCCTTGACCACCGGGACGCGGGTCGCGTCCACCCACACGGTCAGCTCGCTGCCGGGCTGCTGCCGCACCGGCTCGAAGTCGTTCGCGGGGGCCTGTGCGGCGGGCGCGGGGTCGGCGCTGCCGCACCCGGCGAGGGCCAGCGCCGCGCAGGCGATGACCGTGACGGCCGCCCCCGAGTCGGTCTGGGAGAGCAGGAGCATGGCCAGGGTCGAGAAGACGACGGTGGCCGAACCGTAGACGAGCTGTGCGGCAGTCGGTCGCGGCATGACGGGTTCCGTCCTCGCGGGGCCTCGGGCTTGGGACAGGCTTTCGGTTTTCGGGGCTTCATCCTGTCTGCCCGACCCGGCCCGGCGGTAAGCCTCGCCTAACCGGAGGGGCCGTTGCACAGGGGGCGCACGGAGTCATTCCCTGTCCCAACTGCCGAGACCGACGCGCCTGTTCAGCAGCCGCGCACCCCACCGCTCTTACTGACACCGGTGTCCGATCCGGCGATCTCCGGGCGGGTGTGAGATGGCTCGCGTCGGGCGTCAAAATCGGCCACCCTTTAAAGATCTCCACAAATGTGCAGGTCAGAAGCTTATTTGTGGAGACCCTCTGGCGGTCGGGCGACGGACGCGTTTAGATGCTCTGGCAAGCTTTCTTATTGACACTAGATCGCATCGGGGGATGACAGGCATGGCAGGTGGAGGGTTCGTCAAGCTTCCGGGCGGCGACGTGGTCGTCGCGCTGTCGCTGCCCCGGCCCCCGAGGGTGCCCGGTGAGGGCACCGGCGAGGCCGTGCGGGTGCGGGTGCTGGTGCACGCCGCAAACCGCGCCCGGGCGCTGACGCGACTGCGGAACCTGGGGCTCAGGGCGGTCTATCTGCGCGGCAACACCGAGCCGCCCACGCCCGACGAGGTCACCGCCGTGCTGCACCACCCCGACGGTCTGGTCTGGCGCGCGCACCCGCAGGACGACACGGAGTCCTGGCACCCCATCCGCGCGCTGCTGAGACCTCCGGCGCAGGCGACGCGCCCGATCGTGCGCCCCGCCGTGCGCCCCTCGGGCTGGGCCTGGGAGGGCGTGCTGGCGGAGTGGTCCGCCACGATGTCGTAGCCGACCGAGAAGACTGGCCCCTCAGACGACGACCGGCTTGCCCGTCAGCTCGACGCCCGCCTCGCGCAGCTCGTCCACCGCCCGCTCCGTGGTGTGCTGCGCGACGCCCGCGGTCAGGTCGAGCAGGACCTGCACGGCGAACCCCTCCCGTACGGCGTCCAGCGCCGTGGCCCGTACGCAGTGGTCGGTCGCGATGCCCACCACGTCGACCTCGGCGACCCCGCGCTCGCGCAGCCAGTCGGCCAGCGGCGTGCCGTTCTCGTCGACGCCCTCGAAGCCGCTGTACGCCGCCGTGTACGCGCCCTTGTCGAAGACGGCGTCGATTGTTCCCGAGGCGATGGCGGGCGTGAAGTTGGGGTGGAAGCCGCTGCCCTCGGTGCCCGCGACGCAGTGCGGGGGCCAGGTGCGCTCGTAGTCCGGCCGGTCCGAGAAGTGGCCGACCGGGTCGATGTGGAAGTCGCGGGTGGCGACGACATGGCGGTAGCCGGCCGGGGCCTCCGCGACCAGATCGGTGATCGCGGCGGCGACATCGGCGCCACCGGCGACCGCGAGGCTGCCGCCCTCGCAGAAGTCGTTCTGGACGTCTACGACGATCAGTGCGCGGTGCATGGCGCGGGCCCTTCGCTTCGGCGAGGTGGCCTCCCGGGCAGGGGAAAAGCCGGGAGATCAGGTGTCTTCCCCGCGACGGCCTGGGGAACACCCCGCTCTGCCCACCAGCGTAGTGAGTTGGGCTTACCGGCGGGAACACCGGGTGCGCCCCCGCCCCCGGAATCCGGCCCTCACCCAATCCGGCGTCGCCTGTAGTCCGGCGCCACGTGTAGTCCGGCCCGGCGCTACGCGTACTCCGTCGGCAGCACCGGCTCTCCCCGCGAGAGCTGCATCGCCGACAGCGGCAGCGCGTCCCGGACGGCCAGGTGGCGGGCGCGGACCATGTCCAGGGGCTCGCGGGTGAGGACCTCTCCGCCGTGGACCAGATCCGCCAGCAGGGCGTGCGGGGCCAGCTCCGGGGGCATCTCGCCGGTGCCCACGACCTCCGCCTCCGCCACGCCTTCCGCGTCCGGCCGCCGGGCGGCCCACTTGCGGCCGCCGATCGAGGTCTTCCCGCCCAGCGACTTCTTCGCCACCGCCACCAGCGGCGCGGCGGGATCCGCGGACCCGGCGCGAGCCACCAGTTTGTAGACCATCGAGCAGGTCGGGTGCCCGCTGCCGGTGACCAGCCGGGTGCCCACCCCGTACGCGTCCACGGGCGCCGCGGCGAGCGAGGCGATCGCGTACTCGTCCAGGTCGCTCGTCACCACGATCTTCGTGTCGCGCGCGCCCAGTTCGTCCAGCTGCTGCCGCACCCGGTGGGCAACCAGGAGCAGGTCGCCGGAGTCGATCCGGACGGCGCCGAGCTCCGGCCCCGCGATCTCGACCGCGAGCCGCACGGCCTCGGCCACGTCGTAGGTGTCGACCAGCAGTGTGGTGCCGCGGCCCAGGGAGTCGACCTGGGCGGTGAAGGCGTCCCGCTCGCTGTCGTGCAGCAGCGTGAACGCGTGGGCGCTGGTGCCCACGGTCGGAATGCCGTAGCGGAAGCCCGCGGCCAGGTCGGAGGTCGAGGCGAAGCCGCCGATGTACGCGGCGCGGGAGGCCGCCACGGCCGCCAGCTCGTGGGTGCGGCGCGCGCCCATCTCGATCAGCGGCCGGCCGCGCGCCGCGAGGGACATGCGGGAGGCGGCCGCCGCGACCGCGGAGTCGTGGTTGAGGATCGAGAGGATCACCGTCTCCAGCACCACGGCCTCGGCGAAGGTGGACTCCACGCGCAGGAGGGGGGAGCCCGGGAAGTAGACCTCGCCCTCGGGGTAGCCCTGGATGTCGCCGCGGAAGCGGTAGTCCGCGAGCCACTTCAGCGTCGGCTCGTCGACGATCTTCCGGTCGCGCAGGAAGTCCAGGACCCCTTCGTCGAAGCGGAAGTTCTCCACGGCGTCGAGCACCCGGCCGGTGCCCGCCACGACGCCGTAGCGGCGGCCCTCGGGGAGGCGGCGGGTGAAGACCTCGAAGACCGAGCGGCGCTCCGCGGTGCCCGCCCTGAGGGCGGCTTGCAGCATTGTCAGCTCGTACTGGTCGGTGAAGAGGGCGGTCGAAGGCACGTCCACCGGCAGGCCCAGCAGGTCCGCTGTGTTCATGGCAGCACTCTACCCTCGCTCTCGTCACTCTGACGATTTCTCCGGGGGTGCCAGTGGAGACTGCCGGTAGGAGACCCGCCGGGGCCGTTTAGGAGATGACCGGCCCCGGGTGGCAGCATGGAATCCGTGAGTGTCGCCCCCGTCGAGATCGAGCGCCCGGAGTCGAGCGAGACACCGTCCGTGGTGCCGGAGCCCGACGTTCCGTGGATCACGCTGGTGCACAACGACCCGGTGAACCTCATGAGCTACGTGACGTACGTCTTCCAGTCGTACTTCGGCTATCCCAAGGACAAGGCCCACAAGCTGATGCTCGACGTGCACCACAAAGGCCGCGCCGTCGTCTCACAGGGCACCCGCGAGGAGATGGAGCGCGACGTGCAGGCGATGCACGGCTACGGACTGTGGGCCACCCTCCAGCAGGACCGCTGATGGCAGGGCTCTTCGACGCGGTGCCCGGTGGCGGGGCGGCGGTGGCGCTGGACGAGGTCGAGGTCGCGATCCTGCGCAGCCTCGCCGTCCAGCTGATCGAACTCGTCGGCCCGGGCGACGAGCCCGTCGAGGGCGAGGACCCGCTGGCCTCCCTGTTCGCCGAGGGGCCGAGCGAGCCGCCCTCCGACCCGGCGCTGGCCCGGCTCTTCCCCGACGCGTACGGCGGTCCGGACGTCAAGCCGGACGACGAGGAGTCCCGGGCCTTCTCGGCGGAGTTCCGCCGCTACACCGAGAACGATCTGCGCACCCGCAAACGCGAGGACGCGCTGGCTGTGATCCGCTCGCTGGACGCCCTGACCGTGGCGGGCGAGGGCGGCGCGGTCCTGAAACTGTCGCCGGAGGAGTCGCGGCGCTGGCTCGGGGCGCTCAACGATCTTCGGCTGGCCGTCGGCACCCGCCTGGAGGTGGCCGACGACGAGGAGGACGCGGGCGAGTTGTACCGGTTGCCCGACTCCGACCCCCGTAAGCCGATGGTGATGGCGTATCTCTGGCTCGGCGGGCTGCAGGAGTCGCTGGTGGAGACGCTCATGCCGTGATCCCCGCCGACGTGCGGCCGCGCTTTCCGGACAACTTTCGGATCGCCTGTTGCAATGTCCGGATTTGGTGTAGGTCATCCCGTCATGTGTTCGCTCATCGGACACTCAATTCCGCATAACGATCGCGCAACCGCTCTCAGGGTAAATGGGGGCGGTTGTTTCTTTTGTCCGGTTCTTCTTGTGAGTTAGCTCACTGTCGAATCGGTGGACCACTGTCACCCTCGTGGTAAACATTCGCAACGCTTGCCGGATGCCACCCCTTGTCCGGTCGCGCTGCTTGTCCGGCGGATCGCCGGTGAATGCAACAACTCCATCCACATCCGGGGGGATCGGGACCCGATCCGTGCCGCCAAGGCCGGGTCGACATGGAGAAAGGCGCAGCAAATGACCTCAGTGCAGGTCGCGCAGAACAACGACGGCAATGAGGCCGCGGGCAACACTCCCGAAGAGGGCTACCAGCGGGGTCTGGGCAGTCGACAGGTCCAGATGATCGCCATTGGTGGCGCCATCGGAGTCGGCCTCTTCATGGGTGCCGGAGCGAACATCGCGAAGGCCGGCCCGAGCATCATCCTCATGTACGCCCTCGCGGGCGTCGTCATCTTCTTCATCATGCGAGCGCTCGGTGAGCTGCTCCTCTACCGGCCGGTCTCCGGCAGCTTCGCGGAGTACGCCCGCGAGTTCCTCGGCCCGTTCTTCGGCTATGTGACCGGCTGGACCTACTGGCTCATGTGGGTCGTCACCGGCATGGCCGAACTCACGGCCGCCGCGATCTATATCCACTTCTGGTTCCCCGAGATCCCGCAATGGGTCAGCGCCCTGGTCTTCCTGGTGGTGCTCTTCGGCGTCAACCTGATCTCGGTCAAGATTTTCGGCGAGGTCGAGTTCTGGTTCTCGATGGTCAAGGTCACCGCGATCATCGGCATGATCGTGATCGGCCTCGGCGTGCTCACCCTCGGCTTCTCCGAGGCCGGTGACACCGCCGCCGTCAGCAACCTCTGGTCGCACCACGGAATCTTCCCGAACGGCGTCGGCTCCAGCCTGATGACCCTCCAGGGCGTCATGTTCGCCTACCTGGCGGTCGAGCTCGTCGGCGTTACCGCGGGCGAGTCCGAGAACCCGGAGAAGACCCTGCCCAAGGCGATCAACACCCTGCCGTGGCGCATCATCATCTTCTACGTGGGCGCCCTGGTCGTCATCCTCTCCGTGGTCAAGTGGACCGAGTTCGCCGCGGGCGTCAGCCCGTTCGTGCACGCCTTCGAGAAGATCGGCATCCCGCTCGCCGCGGGCATCGTCAACTTCGTGGTCCTGACCGCGGCCCTGTCGTCCTGCAACTCCGGTATGTACTCCACCGGCCGCATGCTGCGCGACCTGGCCGCCAACGGCGAGGCCCCGAAGGTCTTCGGCAAGCTCAACTCCCGTAAGACCCCGGCCTTCGGCATCGCGCTCTCGGTGGCCCTCATGGGCGTCGGCGTGGTCCTCAACTACGTCGTCCCGGAGAAGGCGTTCGGCTACGTCGTCTCGGTGGCCACCGCGGCCGGCATCTGGACGTGGATGATGATCCTCGTCAGCCACATCCTCTACCGCCGCGCGGTGCAGGCCGGCCGTCTCCCGGCCTCCTCCTTCCCGGCGCCGGGCGGAGCGGCCTTCAGCTGGGTGGCGCTGCTCTTCCTGGTCTTCGTGCTCGGCCTGGTCGCGTACGACTCGGAGGCCCGGGTGTCGCTCTACGTGGGCGCCGGCTGGGCCGTGTGCCTGGCCATCGGCTGGGCGGTCCTCAAGTCCCGCAACCCGCAGCTGGCGGCGAAGGACGAGGAGCGCGAGAGCGTGTCGGTCTCCGGCTGACGGTCATCGCGTAGCACCTGTCTCACCAGACGGCCTCCGGATCTCAGATCCGGAGGCCGTCTGTCTCATTCCACCCGTCGTCCACCACCACCCTCAACCGAGGGGCTTCGCCCCACCCCTCCTATTCTTTGCGCATGCTCACCATCACTCAGTCCCTGGTCGACCGGATCGTCGCGCACGCGCGCGCCGACCACCCCGACGAGGCGTGCGGCGTGGTCGCGGGACCGGCCGGGACCGACCGGCCCGAGCGCTTCATCCCGATGCTCAACGCGGCCCGCTCGCCCACGTTCTACGAGTTCGACTCGACGGACCTGCTGAAGCTGTACCGCGAGATGGACGACCGCGACGAGGAGCCGGTCGTGATCTACCACTCGCACACGGCCACCGAGGCGTACCCCTCCCGTACCGACATCAGCTACGCCAACGAGCCCGGTGCGCACTACGTCCTCGTCTCGACCGCCGACGCGGACGGCGCGGGGCCGTTCCAGTTCCGCTCGTTCCGGATCGTCGAGGGCGAGGTCACGGAGGAAGAGGTCGAGATCGTCTCCGCGTACTGATCGTCTCCGTGTACTGAGTGCGGTGGGGGAGCGGGGCAGTTCCCGTGTCCAAAGCCATGTCCGGATCCTGGGACCGGATCTCGGAGCGCGGACGGGGAATCGTTACGATGAGCCCATGGTTCTCCAGGACGTGAGCGAGAAGACGCCGGGCACGCTGCTCGTGGCGCGGCTGCACGTCGATCTGTGCCGGCTCGCCAGCGCCATCTGTCCGCGCTGACGTGCCGCCCGTCCCGTACGGCCTGATCACGCGCCGCGGTGTACGCGATTCCCTCCCCGACTCCTCCTCTGCACGCCGCCGGCGCACGACGACGCCGCGCGCCCGCCCGCTTCCTTTCCGACAGGAGCCCCTCATGGCCATCGAGGTCCGCATCCCGACCATCCTCCGCAGCTACACCGACGGCCAGAAGGCGGTCGAGGGCAGCGGCACCACGATCGATGAGCTCTTCGCCAACCTCGAGGAGCGGCACCCGGGCATCCGCGAGCGCCTGGTCGACGGCGGTGAGCTGCGGCGGTTCGTGAACGTCTACCTCAACGACGAGGACGTCCGCTTCCTGGACGGCATCTCGACCAAGCTGAGCGACGGCGACAGCGTGACGATCCTCCCGGCCGTCGCGGGCGGGGCCGCAGGCGATCCGGCGGGCATGCGCTGATGCGTTACGACAGCCCGCTCGCCGCCGTCGGGAACACCCCGCTGGTCCGGCTTCCGCGCCTGTCTCCGTCGGCCGAGGTGCGGATCTGGGCAAAGCTGGAGGACCGCAACCCGACGGGCTCGGTGAAGGACCGCCCCGCCCTCCACATGATCGAACAGGCCGAGAAGGACGGCCGGTTGACCCCCGGCTGCACCATCCTCGAGCCGACCTCGGGCAACACGGGCATCTCGCTGGCGATGGCGGCACGGCTCAAGGGCTACCGCATCGTGTGCGTCATGCCCGAGAACACGAGCGAGGAGCGGCGGCAGCTGCTGGCCATGTGGGGTGCGGAGATCATCTCCTCGCCCGCGGCGGGCGGTTCCAACACGGCGGTGCGGATGGCCAAGGAACTGGCGGCCGAGCACCCGGACTGGGTGATGCTCTACCAGTACGGCAACCCGGACAACGCCGGCGCCCACTACGCCACCACGGGCCCGGAGATCCTCGCCGACCTCCCCTCCATCACCCACTTCGTGGCCGGACTCGGCACGACGGGCACGCTCATGGGGGTGGGCCGCTTCCTGCGCGAGAACCGGCCGGACGTCAGGATCGTCGCGGCGGAACCGCGCTACGACGACCTGGTCTACGGCCTGCGCAACCTCGACGAGGGCTTCGTGCCCGAGCTGTACGACGAATCGGTGCTCACGACCCGCTACTCGGTCGGCTCCGAGGACGCGGTCCGCCGCACCCGCGAACTCCTCCAGCAGGAGGGCATCTTCGCGGGCGTCTCGACCGGGGCGGCTCTGCACGCCGCGCTGGGCGTGGGGGCGAAGGCGGCCCGCGCGGGCGAGAGCGCGGACATCGCGTTCGTCGTCGCCGACGGCGGTTGGAAGTACCTCTCCACCGGCATCTACACGGCGGAGTCCACGGAGGCGGCCGTGGCGGCGCTGCACGGTCAACTCTGGGCCTAGCGGCTGGAGTCGGCCGGTGGCGCCACCGGCTC
>NZ_LIQY01000313.1 GCF_001418495.1 Streptomyces pathocidini
CCCGCGGGCCGCGGCCGTCCAGGCGGCAGCGGGGTTTCCGGGCGCCAACCCGCCCGCCCGTTCGCCCCATTCGCGGCCTTCGCCCTCGATGGCGCCTGGCGGAAATGTGCCACGGCCACTATGCGTCTCGGACAACGCTCCCCAAACTCGGCCCGTTCCACAAAGGTTCGGTCATCCGGTTTCGATTCCGGACCCTTTTTCCTTGAGAACGGGGATGGCCATGCCCATATCTGCGATATCCGGGTCCTCGGAACCCGGGGCGAGACGCACGGCACGCACCCGCCGCGCGGCACGGATCGCGCTGGCCGCGGGCCTGGTGGCCGCGCTGGCCGCCACCGGGCCGGCAGGCCCCGCGAGCGCCGCGGACGGCGGCGGCCCGGCTCCGTCTCCGGTGGTCAAGTCGGCCGAGGACAAGCTCGGTTCGGCCGACGCGGAGCTGCTCGCCGAGGCCAAGGCGGACGGCGAGAAGAACGTCACCCTCATGGTCGCCACGGCGCCCGGCCGGACCGAGCAGGTCGCCGACCAGCTGGACGCGGTCGAGGGCGGCTCCGTCGGCCGTACGTACGACAAGCTCGGCTACGTCCGCGCCACCCTGCCGACCGCGCGCGCCGAGGCGGCCATCGCGCAGGCGCGCAAGCTCCCCAGCGTGCACGGCATCGACCTCAAGCACGAGATCGAGCTGGACGACCCGACACCGTCGGGCGACCGCGCCAAGGGCGCCCGGACCGCGCAGGCCCGGGGCTCCTATCCGGCGCCGGGGAAGCACACCCCCGCCGTGAACCCGTACCAGCCCGCCTTCGAGACCGGCGCCGTCGACTTCGTCCGGCGCCACCCGAAGGCGGACGGCCGCGGCATCACCATCGGCATCCTCGACTCCGGCGTCGACCTGGCCCACCCCGCGCTGCAGAAGACCACCACCGGCGAGCGCAAGATCACCGACTGGGTGACGGCCACCGACCCGATCGTGGACAGCGACGCGACCTGGCGGGCGCAGGCCACCGAGGTCTCCGGGCCGGTCTTCACCTACGCGGACCGCACCTGGACGGCGCCCCGGGGCACCTACCGGGTCAGCCGGTTCGCCGAGGCCACCACGGCCTCCGGCGACGCGGCAGGCGACCTCAACCGGGACGGCGACACCACCGACGTGTGGGGGCTGCTGTACGACCCGGCCGCGGGCACCGTGCGCGTCGACCTCGACGACGACGGCGACTTCACCGGCGACGAGCCGATGAAGCCGTACAAGGACGGCTTCCAGATCGGGTACTTCGGCAAGGACGACCCATCCACGCAGGTCGCCGAGCGCGTCCCGTTCGTCGTGGAGATCCGCAAGGACGTCCCGATGGACCCCTACGGCGGCGACTGGGTCGGCAAGAAGCTCGACTTCGTCAACATCGGCGTCATCGAGTCCGAGCACGGCACGCACGTCGCCGGCATCACCGCCGCCAACAGCCTGTTCGGCGGGAAGATGAACGGCGCCGCGCCGGGCGCGAAGCTCGTCTCCTCGCGCGCCTGCTCCTGGGGCGGCGGCTGCACCAACGTCGCGCTGACCGAGGGCATGATCGACCTCGTCGCCAACCGCGGCGTGGACATCGTCAACATGTCCATCGGCGGCCTGCCCTCGCTCAACGACGCCAACAACGCCCGCGCCGAGCTCTACACCCGGCTCATCGACACCTACGGCGTCGAGCTGGTCATCTCGGCCGGCAACAGCGGACCGGGCGCCAACACCATCGGCGACCCCGGGCTCGCCGACAAGGTGATCAGCGTCGGCGCGTCCGTGAGCCGGGAGACCTGGGCGGCCAACTACGGCTCCCAGGTGGCGAAGCGATACGCGATGTTCCCGTTCTCCTCCCGCGGCCCGCGCGAGGACGGCGGCTTCACACCGACCGTGACCGCACCGGGGGCCTCGGTCAACACCATCCAGACCTGGCTGCCGGGCGCCCCCGTCGCCGAGGCCGGCTACGCGCTCCCGGCCGGCTACGGCATGCTCCAGGGCACCTCGATGGCCTCCCCGCAGACCGCGGGCGCCGCCGCGCTGCTGCTGTCCGCCGCGAAGCAGCGCCGCCTCGGCCTCACCCCGGCCGCGCTGCGCACCGCGCTGACCAGCACCACCCGCCACATCCCGGGCGCGCAGGCGTACGAGGAGGGCGCCGGGCTGATCGACATCGTGGAGGCGTGGGAGTCCATCGAGGACGGTGTGAGCGCCCACGAGTACACGGTCAGGGCGCCGGTCGACACCAGCATCGACTGGGCCCTGAAGGAGCCGGGCTTCGGCACCGGCCTCTACGACCGCGAGGGCGGCCTGAAGACCGGGCAGACGAAGACCTACGCGATCACACTGACCCGGACGACCGGCCCGGACCGGCCCGTCGAGCACGAGCTGGACTGGGAGAACAACGACGGCACCTTCCGGCTGCTGGGCGACGACGAGGTGCGGCTGCCGCTGAACAAGCCGGTGACCGTGCAGGTCGCGGCCCGGCCCGGCTCCGCGGGCGTGCACAGCGCGATCCTGGAGCTGGACGACGAGCGGACCGAGGGCGTGGACCGGCAGATCCTCGCCACCGTCGTGGCCTCCAAGGAGCTGGCCGAGCCCTCGTACGGCTTCAGCGCCTCGGGTTCGGTGCGGCGCAACAGCACGAAGTCGTACTTCGTGACGGTGCCGGAGGGTGCCAAGTCCCTCGAAGTCGCCCTGGGCGGGCTGAAGTCGGGCAGCCAGACGCGGTTCATCGCCATCCATCCGTACGGGGTGCCGGTCGACAACACCTCGACGCCGTTCTGCTACGCCAACTACCCCAACCCGGCCAACGACTGCCGCCCGGACCTGCGGTCGTACGCGGATCCGGCGCCGGGCGTGTGGGAGATCGAGGTCGAGTCGCGGCGCACCTCGCCGCTGCTGGACAACCCGTACCAGCTGGAGGTCACGGCGCTTGGGGCCGCGTTCGACCCGGCCGTGCGGACCGTCCCGGAGGCGAAGGCCGGCTCGACGACGGCGGTCGACTGGCAGGTCACCAACGGCTTCGCCGCGCTCGACGGCAGGCTGAAGGGCGGCTCGCTCGGCTCGGCGAAGGTCGCGCGGCCGACGATCGGGGACGGTGGCTCGCAGGAGTCGACGGTCGAGGTCGGTGAGGGCGTCGAGCGCCTCGACGTCGCAATCGGCTCGCCCTCGGACGCCTCCGCCGACCTCGACCTCTCGGTGTACGACGAGGCGGGCAACCTGGTCGGGCAGGCGGCGGACGGCGACTCGGAGGAGGCGGTCAGCCTCGCGAAGCCGGCCGCGGGCACGTACACCATCGTGGTCGACGGCTACTCGGTGCCCGCGGGCACGACCGAGTACGACTACCGCGACGTGTACTTCTCCCCCGGCCTCGGCGAGATCAGGGCCGACGCGTCGCAGCGCGTCCCCCTCGCCAACGGCGCCTCGGCCCGGGTCGCGGCCGAACTCACCGTGAACAGCCCGGCCCCCGAGGGCCGCCGCTTCTTCGGCGAGATCCAGCTCCTCAACGCGCGCGGCACGGTGGCAGGCACCGGCAGCGTCATCATCGAGAAGGTCACGCCGTAACAACAAGCCGAACAACCCGCGGGGCGGGGGCCCACAACGCCCCCGCCCCGCGGCCTTGCCGGGGCTCCGGCGAGGAACGGGCAGGGTGTTCGGGGGCCGGCCGTGGAAGGATGGGCGGAAAGTCCGAAGGCAAGGAGATGACCGCGTGCCTGGCACGAATCTGACCCGTGACGAGGCGCGGCAGCGGGCGCGCCTGCTCACCGTCGACTCGTACGAGATCGACCTCGACCTCTCCGGCGCCCAGGAGGGAGGCACGTACCGCTCCGTGACCACGGTGCGCTTCGACTCCGCCGAGGCGGGCGCCGGGTCCTTCATCGACCTGGTCGCCCCGGCCGTGCACGAGGTCGTGCTCAACGGCGCCCCCCTCGACCCGGCCGAGGTCTTCCGGGACAGCCGCATCGCACTGCCGGGCCTGGAGGCCGGCCCCAACGAGCTGCGGGTCGTGGCCAACTGCGCGTACACCAACACCGGCGAGGGCCTGCACCGTTTCGTCGACCCGGTCGACCAGCAGGCCTACCTCTACACGCAGTTCGAGGTCCCCGACGCCCGCCGCGTCTTCGCCTCCTTCGAGCAGCCCGACCTGAAGGCGACCTTCCAGTTCACCGTGAAGGCCCCGGAGGGCTGGACGGTGGTCTCCAACTCCCCCACGCCGGAGCCCAAGGACAACGTCTGGCGCTTCGACCCGACGCCGCGCATCTCCACGTACATCACCGCGCTGATCGTCGGCCCGTACCACAGCGTGCACAGCAGCTGGGAGGCGAAGGGGGCGAGTGGCAGGTCCGTGCCGCTGGGCATCTACTGCCGCCCCTCGCTCGCCGAGCACCTCGACTCGGACGCGATCTTCGAGGTGACGCGGCAGGGCTTCGACTGGTTCGAGGAGAAGTTCGACTACGCGTACCCGTTCGCGAAGTACGACCAGCTCTTCGTGCCGGAGTTCAACGCGGGCGCGATGGAGAACGCGGGCGCGGTCACCATCCGCGACCAGTACGTCTTCCGCTCCAAGGTGACGGACGCGGCGTACGAGACGCGGGCCGAGACGATCCTGCACGAGCTGGCCCACATGTGGTTCGGCGACCTGGTCACCATGGAGTGGTGGAACGACCTGTGGCTGAACGAGTCGTTCGCCACCTACACCTCCGTCGCCTGCCAGGCGCACGCCCCCGGCAGCCGCTGGCCGCACGCCTGGACCAGCTTCGCCAACCAGATGAAGACCTGGGCGTACCGGCAGGACCAACTGCCCTCCACCCACCCGATCATGGCCGAGATCCGCGACCTGGACGACGTCCTGGTCAACTTCGACGGCATCACGTACGCCAAGGGCGCCTCGGTCCTCAAGCAGCTCGTCGCCTACGTCGGCATGGACGAGTTCTTCCGCGGCGTGCAGGCCTACTTCAAGCGCCACGCCTACGGCAACACCCGGCTGAGCGACCTGCTCGGCGCACTGGAGGAGACCAGCGGGCGCGACCTGAAGACCTGGTCGGGCAAGTGGCTGGAGACGGCGGGCATCAACATCCTGCGCCCGGAGATCGAGGTGGACGCCTCCGGCACCGTCACCTCCTTCGCCGTACGCCAGGAGGCCCCCGCGCTGCCCGCGGCCGACGGCGCGGCTCCGCCGCGTGGCGTCCTCCGCCCGCACCGCATCGCCATCGGCTCCTACGACCTGGGCGCGGACGGCAGGTTGACCCGCACCGGCCGGGTCGAGCTGGACGTCGACGGCGAGCTGACCGAGGTGCCGGAGCTGGTGGGCCGCCCCCGCCCGGCGGTGTTCCTGCTCAACGACGACGACCTGTCGTACGCGAAGGTGCGCCTGGACGCGGAGTCGCTGGCCACCGTCACCCAGCACCTCGGCGACTTCGACGCGTCGCTGCCGCGCGCGCTGTGCTGGGCCTCGGCCTGGGACATGACCCGCGACGGCGAACTGGCCGCCCGCGACTACCTCGACCTCGTGCTGTCGGGCGTCCCCAAGGAGTCGGACATCGGCGTGGTGCAGTCGCTGCACCGCCAGGTGAAGCTGGCCCTGGACCTGTACGCGGCGCCGTCCTGGCGCGAGACCGGGCTCGCGCAGTGGACCGAGGCGGCGCTGGAGCAGCTGCGCGCTGCCCGGCCGGGCAGCG
>NZ_LIQY01000314.1 GCF_001418495.1 Streptomyces pathocidini
GCGGCGGAGGGGCCGGCGCCGCGCACGGAATCCGCGGACGGTACGCCGGAGCCGGATGCGGGGGCGGCGCCCGGCGTCTCAGGCGCCGGTTGCCACTGCGCCCCGGACTGCGCCCCAGGCGGAACGGCGGCGCCCTCGTTCTCGGTGCTCACAGTTTTCTCCTCAGGTGCACGACAGTCACGACAGTCTTCTTCGGCCACTTTCGGTCACACAAGAGCGGGTCGTACGCCGGCCTCGAGCACAGCCCGCGTGCGCCAGTGTCCGCCGACAGCATCCCCTACGTGGCATCAGAGCACCGTAAACGGGGGCGGCGGCCCGGACCGCCATCATTTATCCCGGACAAAACAGACGCATCCGCTGGCGCATGGGCAACGGCCGCACGGGCAGCGCCCCGCCAGGCGGTGGCACCATGACGCGGTGACCCCTGCGCACCCGGCCCGCGAGCCCCAGTCCGGGCCGAACACCATCTCCGTCATCGCCCACCGCGGCGCGTCCGAGGACGCGCCCGAGCACACCCTGGCCGCGTACCGCAAGGCCATCGAGGACGGGGCCGACGCCCTGGAGTGCGATGTGCGGCTCACCGCCGACGGGCATCTGGTGTGCGTGCACGACTGGCGCGTCAACCGGGTCTCCAACGGGAAGGGCGCCGTCTCCGCGCTGGAACTCTCCGACCTCGCGGCCCTCGACTTCGGCTCGTGGAAGGACACCAGGGGCGCCAAGGGCTCGGGGGAGTCCCCGGAGTGGGATCCCGGCGAGAGGGCCCTCCTGGGAGACCGGACGGCCCCCTTGGAGGACCGTACGTCCGTCCTCACCCTGGAGCGCCTCCTGGAACTGGTCGCCGACGCGGGCCGCCGCGTCGAGCTCGCCATCGAGACCAAGCACCCCACCCGTTGGGCGGGCCAGGTCGAGGAGCGGCTGCTGGAGCTGCTGCACCGCTTCGGCCTCGCGACCCCGCCCCGGGGCGAGTCCTCGGCCGTACGGGTCATGAGCTTCTCGGCGCGCTCGCTGCACCGGGTGAACTTCGGGGCGCCGGACATCCCGACCGTCTATCTGATGCAGTTCCTCTCCCCGCGCTACCGCGACGGGCGGCTGCCGACCGGGACGTGGATCGCCGGGCCGAGCATCCGCATCCTGAGGAACCACCCCGAGTACGTGGCCCGCGCGCAGCGGGCGGGCCACCAGGTCCATGTATGGACTGTGGACTCCGCCACAGACGTCGAACTGTGCGAACGGCTCGGCGTGGACGCCGTGATCACCAACCGGCCCCGGCAGGTGCTGTCCCAACTCGGCCGGAATGTCTGATAGTTGGCTGCTGAGAGCCCGCTCTGGGACCGTCTCCTTATGGAGGAGTCCACGCACATAAACCCCTCTCCGCCCCTACAGGGAGTACATCGGCGCGTTCGGTACGTATTCGACCGTCTGGAGTGCGCCACACGATCGCAATTGGCCGGTTTCCCCTCCAGCCGAGGGGGGCATCCATCCCGTGGCGTGGGGCAAAGGAGGTCTCGGGGGTGGCGTTGGTGGTGGCACAGGAGGTGCCGACGTCGTCGATCATGGCCGTACCCCATGGTCCAGCGGGCGTGGGTACGGCGAGGCGCAGGATGCGCGAGGGGCTCCGGACGAGTGGAGTGCCGGACTCCGTGGTCGACGACGCGATATTGGTTCTGTCCGAACTCCTCAGCAACGCCTGCCGGCACGGCCGTCCCCTGGCCATCGAGACCGGCGGGCCCGAGGACACCGACGAGGTGCGCGCCGCCTGGCGCGTCGACGAACGCGGCCGGCTGACCGTCGAGGTGACGGACGGCGGCGGTCCGACCCGACCGCTTCCGGCCACGCCTTCGGTCACCGCGCGCGGCGGCCGCGGGCTCAACATCATCACGGCCCTCGCCCAGGACTGGGGCGTACGGGACGACCGCGCGGGCGAAGTCACCGTCTGGGCCGTACTCGGCGAGCCGCCCCGCCGCAACGGAATGTCTACGCGCGTGGGCGCCCCCTCGCTGGACGTCTCCGGCCTCTTCGACGACCTGTCATGACGTGTACCGCGCCGGGCGTGACGAAGGGCTAGGCTCAGCGGCCAAGACCTGACGCCGTACCGGGAGACGACCAACGCCATGGCCAAGAAGCGCCCTCAGACCAAGGCCGGCAGGACCACCGCCATGAAGGTCTCCGATGGAAACGTTCCGGTCGTCGGCGCCCGTGAACCCTGCCCCTGCGGCTCGGGCCGCCGCTACAAGGCCTGCCACGGGCGGGAGGCCGCGCAGGCCATGACCGAGCTCGTACAGCGGCCCTTCGAGGGCCTGCCGGGCGAGTGCGACTGGGTCGCCCTGCGCGAACTCGTCCCGGCCGCAACCGTTGAGCTGCACCTGAAGGGCGGGCTCCCCAAGGGAGTTCCGTCGGTCACCCTGGCGACCGTGCTGCCCATGGCCTGGCCCGCGCTGCGCCGCGACAACGGCACCGTCCTCCTCGGCCTGCAGAACGACACGGCCTCCGGTGACCTCAGCCGCGACCTCGCCGACGTGCTGAAGCGCGCCCTGGAGGCGGAGCCCGGAACTCCGGTGGCCGCCCAGCGGGTACCGGCCGACGGTCCGCGCCTTCAGGACCTGCTCGACCCGGCGGGCGCGTTCGCCCCCGTCGTGCACGACGG
>NZ_LIQY01000315.1 GCF_001418495.1 Streptomyces pathocidini
CCGTCGTGCACGACGGCTTCGAGTTCTGGCTGGAGGACGCCGAGAACTCCTCCCCGGAGGTCGCCGCGTCCCTGGAGCGCGCCAACGAGGCCGCGATCCCGACCGCCCGGCTGTCCGGCGTCGAGGCGGCGTACTGGTGCCGCACGCCGGAGAAGAACCACCTGCGGTGGGTCATGCCGCACCCCGAGGAGCAGCTGCTCGACGCGCTGTCGCGGCTGCACGCCGCGGGCAACTCGGCGCTCGGCGAGGGCACTCGGCTCGTCGGCTCGTTCCGGGCGCACGGCCTCGTGGTGCCGGTGTGGGACCTGCCGAGCACCGTGGAAGCGGAGGACGTGGAGAAGCCGGCCGCCGAGTTCGCCGAGCGGCTCGCCGAGGCCCTCGCCTCGAACGCACCCCTGACCCCGGAGGAGCGGCGGGCGCGCGGCGGGCTCACCAA
This sequence comes from Streptomyces pathocidini, assembly GCF_001418495.1. GTDB lineage: Bacteria > Actinomycetota > Actinomycetes > Streptomycetales > Streptomycetaceae > Streptomyces > Streptomyces pathocidini. Next base: position 437 of record NZ_LIQY01000315.1, read on the forward strand.
CCGCCAGGTGACGCTGAGCTGACGTCCGGGCCCCGGCCCCGGATGCGGGTACTCCCGTGCCCGCGTCCGGGGCCGGGTGACCCCCGTCACAACCCGTCAACTCCCCTGCGGGAGCGGCGAAATCGCTTTCCGGAAATCCCTGATCGAATTTGCGATCGGCGGATCTCTTGTTACCGTTCTGGAAGCCCGGTCGCTGGTGCATCCCCCGTCGCCAGCGACCGGGCGCTTCCATGTCCGGCCCCGGTCGCGGGCGTGGCACCGGCCCTCCGACCGGCGGCGGATTCAGGGGGGTTGCTGCCGGAGCGCAGCAGGAGCCGATCCGAGTCGGCGGACGCGATCTCCGCCACCGCCCCGTAATCCACCCCGCCCTCGGCTTCACCGCCCGCCAGGACTCGCGCCCCGTCAGTCTGACCTGATGTGGCGGCCCCGCGCTGCCGCGCGTTGGGGCCCGCCCCCGGCGCGTGCGGCGTCTCACACGCCCCCGGCTTCCCCTCTGCCGCCAGCGTGCAGTGCACCTGCACGGTCCGGCCGTCGGGGCGCATCAGGCTCAGGACGGCGCGCAGCGTACGGCCGGTGGCATTGCGGTAGTACGTGCGCCCCCAGGTGTCCGGCCCGGCGCTCAGCACACAGGTCTGCGCCTCCACCCCTTCCGGGGAGGCGAGTTCGGGCCCGCACCGCGCCTTGCCGGCCAGACCGATCTCGGACAGCAGACCGGAGCCGCGGGGCGGCGGCAGGGCGGTGGAAAGGGAGGGCGCCGCGGCAGGCGCCTGCGAGGTCCCCCCGCTCCCGACCCGGTCCGGCGAGCCGGCCGTCGCGGCGGCCAGCGGCAGCGAGACGGCGGCGATCGTGACCGCCGCGAGCGCGGCCGTACGGAGAGCCGACCCGCGCGGATTCGTCGCACGCTCCATGTGGACCCACCCCGCAACTCGCTGAGGACGCTTGCTCAGACGCACCCGGAACGTCTGACGGCAGGCCGAAACATATCCGGCAGAGCGGGGCCGACCGGACGCGCCCAGCCGCTTCCCCGGGAACTCCGCCCACCTCGCACCCGTACGAGTGAACACAGCAGAAAGCCGGTCCCCGTGTTGACGGGGGACCGGCTCGCAGTGCCGCCCGGATCAGGCTCGTACGCCCGTACGCCGACGGGCCGCGTACCGCGTCAGTAGGTGAGCCGGCTTCCGCCGCCGGGCGCGCCCGTGCTCGCCCGGACCAGCGCGTCCACGACCGCCTCCACGTCCGGCAGCCAGGGCGCGGCCGAACCGGGCAGCGGAGCCCGCTCCCAGCGGACCGGGCCGGTGCCGGTCTCGGAGGGCGGAAGGGCCACGTAGCCGCCTTCGCCGTGGAACCGCAGCGAGCTGGGCACCCAGTCCTGGCGGTGCAGCAACTCGCCCAGCACTTCGAGGGAGTAGGGGGCGACGAGGATCGACCAGCGGGTCGGCGTCGCGACCACGGGGCCGAGGCGGATGCCCATCCGGTCCAGCGCCACGAGGGCCTCGGCCGCGGCGGCCGCGGGCAGGCTCAGCGCGCAGGGCGCGCTGCCGCCGGTGGCCAGGATGATCGGCGCGGTCGGGCGGTTCCGCCACCACCACCGCACCATGCGGGCGTCCGTCGTGGCCGCGAGCAGCCCGGGGTCGAAGGGATGCGCGCCGGGAACCACGCAGTCCGGGTGCGGACAGCTGCAGCCGCGCGGACCAGTGCCCCACACTCCGCCGCCGGACTGGAGCCCGACGCCCGGGAGCACGGGCCACTGCCACTCGGTGGCGCAGGTCAGCGCCGCTTCGAGCAGGGTCGACTTCCCGTCGCGCTTGCGCCGGGGCAGGAGCCTGCGTCGCCTTCCGAGGATCTCGCGCATGAGCGCTCGTTCCTTTCCGTTAACGCCGAGGGGCCGTAATCCATCGCGTCATCACACGCTGTATCGGCATACGTACCACTGGTCGGATGGAGCCGGGTCTACCGGACTGCCTGGTGTACCGATCGAGCTGCTGAGCAGTACGCGGTGTTGCGCGGGCCCGTTCAGTCCGTTCACACCACGTGGAGCATTCGGCACTGCGCGTCCATAGCAGCGCATCACATCGCGGGCCGAGCGCGGGACATGGCGAGGGGTGGCGCTCACATGGCGCTTACCGTCCCCGTTCCGCCTCCGCGCCGCAGCACGGAGGGCCCCACGCCACTCGGGGATGGGCGGCCTTCGCCAAGTAAGACGTCCGAGGCCGCCGCGAGGTTCCGGGGCGCCCCCAACTGCCCCTGCCCTTCTCCGAGTACGTACCCACCGCGGTGGATATGACGCGTTGTCGAATGGCTTCAGTCGACCGCAAATTGACGGCCGTGGGGAGTTTTTTCAGCCAACCTGGAATCACCATAGACACCAACAACCCCGTCCGCACAATGCTGGACACACCAGACGGCTGCGTGTAGATGTGGAGGCATTGATAGCGGCGCAGCATGACATGGGGGTTTGCGATGCTATTGCGTGAAATTGACCGCCGGAACGATCGCGCGACAAATCCTAACAAAACGCCGCGATTCAGAACAGCCAGCGCCCTGTTGAGGGCGGATGCGCGCCGGTGGCCCATGGCGCCGCGGACCTGGTCCGGAGGTCGTCGGCCATGAGCGCCCCGCACCTTCCGAAAGTGGCCGGAATCGAGCCCTCGCTCCCCTCACC
>NZ_LIQY01000316.1 GCF_001418495.1 Streptomyces pathocidini
CGCCGACGGCCCCGGGGCCGCGCTGCTGCGCACCCTGACCGACCTCACCGCCGACCTGCCCGACGCCGACCCGCACCGGGTCGCCGCCGCCGCGCTCCGCGGCCGCAACGCGGGTTCCGGCGAAGCCGAGTTGCGGGAGCTGGCCACCGAGGCCGCGGCCGGGCTGATCGCCGAGGACCCCGCCTACTCGCGGCTCGCGGCGCGCCTGCTCACCCGCGCGATCGCCGACGAGGCGGCCGGCCAGGGCGCGGTCTCCTTCTCCGCCTCGGTCGCGGTCGGCCACCGCGAGGGGCTGATCGCCGACACCACTGCCGAGTTCGTCGCCACCCACGCCGCCCGCCTCGACGCGCTCGTCGCAGACGCCCTCGCGGACGGGGCGGACGACCGGTTCGGCTACTTCGGCCTGCGCACCCTCCACAGCCGCTACCTGCTGCGCCACCCCCTCACCCGGCGCGTCATCGAGACCCCGCAGCACTTCATGGCGCGCGTGGCCTGCGGTCTCGCCGAGGACGGCACGGAGCGGGCGGTCGGCGAAGTCGCCGCGCTCTACGGGCTGATGAACCGCCTCGACTACCTCCCCAGCTCCCCCACCCTCTTCAACTCCGGCACCCGGCACCCGCAGATGTCCTCCTGCTACCTGCTGGACTCCCCGCTGGACGAGCTCGACTCGATCTACGACCGCTACCACCAGGTCGCCCGGCTCTCCAAGCACGCGGGCGGCATCGGGCTGCCGTACTCCCGCGTCCGCTCCCGCGGTTCGCTGATCCGCGGCACCAACGGGCACTCCAACGGCATCGTCCCCTTCCTGAAGACGCTGGACGCCTCGGTCGCCGCCGTCAACCAGGGCGGCCGCCGCAAGGGAGCCGCCGCGGTCTACCTGGAGACCTGGCACTCCGACGTCGAGGAGTTCCTGGAGCTGCGGGACAACACCGGCGAGGACGCCCGCCGCACCCACAACCTCAACCTCGCGCACTGGATCCCGGACGAGTTCATGCGCCGGGTGGCGGCGGACGCGCAGTGGTCGCTGTTCTCCCCCGCCGACGTGCCCCAGCTCGTGGACCTGTGGGGCGCGGAGTTCGACGCCGCGTACCGCAAGGCCGAGGCCGACGGGCTCGCCCGTAAGCAGGTGCCCGCGCGCCAGCTCTACGCCCGGATGATGCGCACCCTCGCGCAGACCGGCAACGGCTGGATGACCTTCAAGGACGCGGCCAACCGCACCGCCAACCAGACCGCCGAGCCCGGCCGTGTCGTCCACTCCTCCAACCTCTGCACCGAGATCCTGGAGGTCACCGACGACGGTGAGACGGCCGTCTGCAACCTCGGCTCCGTCAACCTCGGCGCCCACCTCGGCGCGGACGGCGCGATGGACTGGGAGCGGCTCGACGCCACCGTCCGTACCGCCGTGACCTTCCTCGACCGGGTCGTGGACATCAACTTCTACCCGACCCCGCAGGCCGCGGCCTCCAACACGCGCTGGCGGCCGGTGGGTCTGGGCGTGATGGGTCTGCAAGACGTCCTCTTCCGGCTGAAGCTGCCCTTCGACTCCCCCGAGGCCGCCCGTCTCTCCACCCGGGTCGCCGAGCGGATCATGCTCGCGGCATACGAGGCCTCCTGCGACCTCGCCGAGCGGCACGGCCCGCACCCCGCCTGGCCCGCCACCCGCGCCGCCCGCGGCGTACTGCACCCGGACCACTTCGGGGACGCGGCCAAGGAGCCGGAGTGGCAGGCGCGTTGGGACGCGCTGCGCGCCCGGATCGCGACGACCGGCATGCGGAACTCCCTCCTCCTCGCCATCGCCCCGACCGCGACGATCGCCTCGATCGCGGGCGTGTACGAGTGCATCGAGCCTCAGGTCTCCAATCTGTTCAAACGAGAGACCCTGTCCGGAGAGTTCCTTCAGGTGAACTCTTATCTCGTCGAGGAGCTCAAGCGGCTCGGCGTCTGGGACGCCCGCACCCGCGAGGCGCTGCGCGAGTCCAACGGCTCGGTGCAGGAGCTGGGTTGGATCCCGGCGGACGTACGGTCGCTCTACCGCACGGCGTGGGAGATCCCGCAGCGCGCGCTGATCGACATGGCCGCGGCCCGCACCCCCTACCTCGACCAGAGCCAGTCGCTCAACCTGTTCATGGCCTCACCGACCATCGGCAAGCTCAGCTCGATGTACGCGTACGCCTGGAAGAAGGGCCTGAAGACCACGTACTACCTGCGCTCGCGCCCGGCGACCCGGATCGCCCGCGCGGCCGGCGGCGGCGACCGGGCCGCCACCCCCATCCCCGTACAGCAGGCCGCGCCCGAAGAGGCGGTCGCCTGCTCCCTTGAGAACCCCGAGTCCTGCGAGGCCTGCCAGTAATGTCCACCGCGAGCACCAGCACCAGCGCCACGGCCACCGGCACCACGGCCTCTGCCTCTGCCCCGGCCTCCTCGGCCTCAACCTCGGCCGCAGTGAAGAACCTGCTCGATCCGGGCTTCGAGCTGACCCTGCGCCCCATGCGCTACCCGGACTTCTACGAGCGCTACCGGGACGCGATCAAGAACACCTGGACCGTGGAGGAGGTCGACCTCCACAGCGACGTGTCCGACCTCGCCAAGCTCTCCGCCGAGGAGCAGCACCTGCTCGGCCGGCTGGTCGCCTTCTTCGCGACCGGTGACTCGATCGTGGCCAACAACCTCGTGCTGACCCTCTACAAGCACATCAACTCCCCCGAAGCGCGGCTCTACTTGTCCCGCCAGCTCTTCGAGGAGGCCGTCCACGTCCAGTTCTATCTGACGCTGCTGGACACCTACCTGCCCGACCCGGACGACCGCACGGCCGCGTTCGCCGCGGTCGAGAACATCCCCTCGATCCGGGAGAAAGCCCAGTTCTGCTTCCGGTGGATGGACTCGGTCGAGAAGCTCGACCGCCTGGATTCCAAGGCCGACCGGCGCCGCTTCCTGCTCAACCTGATCTGCTTCGCGGCCTGCATCGAGGGCCTGTTCTTCTACGGCGCCTTCGCCTACGTGTACTGGTTCCGCTCGCGGGGCCTGCTGCACGGCCTGGCCACCGGCACCAACTGGGTCTTCCGCGACGAGTCCATGCACATGGAGTTCGCCTTCTCCGTGGTGGACACCGTCCGCGAGGAGGAGCCGGACCTCTTCGACGAGGAGATGGGCAAGCAGGTCACGGCGATGCTGGAGGAGGCCGTCGAAGCCGAGCTGCAGTTCGCCCGCGACCTGTGCGGGGACGGGCTGCCGGGTATGAACACCGCCTCGATGCGCGAGTACCTGGAGTGCGTGGCCGACCAGCGGCTGCGCCGCCTCGGCCTGCCGGCCCGCTACGGATCGGAGAACCCGTTCTCCTTCATGGAGTTGCAGAACGTCCAGGAGCTGACCAACTTCTTCGAGCGCCGTCCGTCCGCCTACCAGGTAGCGGTCGAGGGTTCGGTCGCCTTCGACGACGACTTCTAGGCTCCTGAGAGGCGGATCCCAACATGTGTAAGGGGCGGGCTCCTTGGAGCCCGCCCCTTACACCATGCCCCAGGAGGGCCGGTCGTTCCTGACGTTCAGTGGTTCCTGACGTTCAGTCGATCCCGGGTCAACCGTTTCTGAGGGTCAGCCGTTCCTGAGGTCAACCGTTCCTGAGTGTCAGTCGTTCGGCACCGTCTCGTACCGCGGCGTCCCCTCCGCCATCTGCCGGAGCGCGTCCTTGCGGTCGCGCTTGGAGAGCCGGTCGATGTAGAGGTAGCCGTTGAGGTGGTCGGTCTCGTGCTGGAGGCAGCGCGCGAAGTAGCCGGTGCCCTCGACCACGACCGGGTTGCCCTCGATGTCCTGGCCGCGGCAGACCGCGTAGTCGGGGCGGGCCAGCGGGGCGTACGCGGTCGGCACCGACAGGCAGCCCTCGTTGGACTCGTCCAGCTCCCGCCGCTCGGCCGGCAGCTCGTCGATCACCGGGTTGCAGATCGCGCCCACGTGCCGCGCGCCGTTGTCGTCCGGGCAGTCGTAGACGAAGACCCGCAGGTCGACACCGATCTGGTTGGCCGCGAGGCCGACGCCCTCGGCCGCGAACTGGCTGGCGAACATGTCGTCCACGAGCTGCGCGAGCTGGTCGTCGAACGCGGTCACGTCCTGGCAGCGCCGGTGCAGCACCGGGTTGCCGACGACGGTGATCGGCCGGGCGGCGCCGCGCTCGCGGTGCGCCTTCTCCCGCGTCTCCGCGTCCACCGTGTCGTCGAGGAACTCCGGCGCCCCCGCCGCCTCGTCCGCCACCTGCTGCCCGCTCTCCTGCTCAGCCATGTCCGCCGTACGCCTTCCTTATGCCTTGGTGGGTGCCCGTACAAGAGCCCCGTACAGGGTACGGCCAGCGGGAAGGATCGCGGACCGAAAGCCCCAGGACAGGGAAGGCGGGACCAACAGGACCGGGAAGCGGGACCACAGCACCGGAAAGCGGACTACAGGACGGGGAAAGCGGAGCCAGAGGACCGGGAAGGCAGAGCTAGCAGACCTCTTCGAGGTCCCGCCACGCGCGCGTGTCCGGGCTGTCGGCGACCCAGCCGTCCAGCAGGCCGCGTACGAGCCCGGCCGGGGCCGCGATGCCGCACTCCCGCTCCGGCACCCACAGGTCGCCCGCCGTCCGGTGCCCGAGGGGGCCCGGATGGCCCGGCTCGCTGTGGTCGTGCGGGTCCAGATGCTGCTCGCCGTCGCCCTCGTCGCTGGGCATCCGGCTCTCCGAGCAGGACCGGCACAGCAGTCGCACCGAGGACGACCAGTCCTCGGCCGCGAAGCCCGCATCGGCCGCCAGCCGCTCCAGCGCGTCCCGGTCCGTCTCCGTGGCGGCCTCCAGCAGCACCACCCAGGTCGGCACGGGTGAAGGAGCCCACAGCTCAATCTCGTCGAAGACGGGGTACGAGGGGCCGGCGGAGGTGACCCGCTCGCCGTGCGGCACCCCGTCGTGCAGCACGACCTCGCCCCAGCGCCGCCCGGAGGAGGGCAGCGGGATGGACAGCACCTCGATCCGCGCCGGGTCCAGCCTGCGCCCCCACACGACCTCGGCCTCCCCCTCGGGCGAGAGCCGCACGGCGGCGCTGCCCAGCTCCATGCCTACCGGCTCGGCGGCCGGGGCGCCCTCGCCGGGCACCTTCAGCCCGTACGCCTGCCAGGCCCGGCGGGCCAGCGGCCAGTCCTGGAGGGCGGTCGCGGCGATGCCCACGTTCCACCAGTCCGGGGCGCCCGCCTCCCGGTCCAGAAGGGCCACGGCGCGCAGGCCCGCGGCCCGCGCCTGCTCCCAGTCGTGCCGGAACTTGTGCAGCAGGGCGAGGTTGAACCACGACTCCGACAGCCAGGGCTCCAGGTCGGCGGCCCGGGTCAGCAAGGCTCCGGCGTCCTCGTACCGGCCGCTGCCGATCAGCGTGAAAGCCCGGTCGGTCGCCTGCCGCCACGAGGCGGAGGGCCGGTGCCGTACCTTGCCGAAGATCCTCACGTTTCCCGCCTGCCGGTTCGCTCCGTGTCCCTTGCCGTGTGGGTCAGCCGATAACGGCCAGGACGTCCCCCTCCTGGTCGGCGTCCCCCGCGCCGGCCTCCCCTGAGGACAACCTGCCACACATTGCGCGTCATCTCAGCCCGGATGCGACGCTCACCATTGCTCCTTGCCACCTGGGCGAGGCCCGAACCCCCTCTGCCCGCATCCAACCATGCCCTTCCGCGCACCCGCTCATTACCCATGGGTTCCACGAATCGGCCTCCTTAAGGACCGGTTTCCGGCGCTCACAGGGACGCTCCGCCGGCGGACCCGAGCACGCGCGCGAGGGCCTCGACGACCCGCGGCTCGTAGTCCCGCGCGGTGCCCAGCCGCAGCCGCTCCAGGGCGCTCAGCGGGCCGCCCAGCAGCCCACCGCCGCCCGCCAGGTCCTCGTACGCGTTGACGGTGCGGACGATCCGTGCGGTGAGCGGCTGCTCGCGGTACGGATCGGCCTGCCGCTCGACGACCACGGCCACCTCGTCGGGCACCCCGGTCTGCCGGACGACCTCCCCGCCCAGGAGGGCTATCCGGCGCTGGTCCTCGGGCGGCAGCGGCTCGGTGGCCCCCGAGGGGACCGGGTCGAGGAGGGAGAGCTGGCCGATGTCGTGCATCAGCGCCGCGTACTCCAGGACGGTCAGATCGGGCTCGGAGAGCCCCAGCTCCCGGCCCACGGCCCGGCTGAGCCCGGCGACCCGCCGGGCATGGCCCACCGGCGTGTAGCCGGCGATCTCGGTGGCGCGGGCGAGCGAGGCGATGGTCTGGCGGTAGGTGGCCCGCACGGCGGCGTAGCGACGGAAGGAGAACTGGGTGAGCAGCAGCGGCACGCAGAACACCGGCAGCGCCCACAGCCCGGCGACAGCCACCGCGAGCGCGATGACCACCCCCGTCGCGCAGATCGCGGACCCGATGCCGAGCAGGCCCCGCAGTTCGTCCCGCAGCAGCGGCCCGAAGGGCCAGCCGGTGCGGGCCTTGGCGAGGGCCGCCCCCAGGACGGCGTCGCACAGGCAGGTGAGGACCAGCAGGAGCAGCAACAGGACCGAGTAGTACGGGCCATGGCCGCGCCACTGCTCCAACGCGCCGTGTCCATAGAGCGGTTGGAAGCAGGTGGCGGCGAAGGCGGCGGTGAGGACGCGGCGCGCGAGGTGGTCGAAGACGGGCGCGCGGCCGATGCCCACGTGCGGGGCGCTGCCCGCGAGGGCCGCGGCGCCGACCACGGCGACGACCTGCGGTACTCCGTGCAGGGCGGGGCGCCCGGCGATCTCGCCGAGCAGCGCGTAGGCGAGGGCTCCGGCCGCCGCGAGCGGGGCGGCCTCCCGGCCGTCGGGGGTACCGCGCACCAACTCGCCCAGGGCGATGAGGACTCCGAAGGCCAGCGCGGTCCCCGGGTCGTCCACCCCGTGCCACACCGTCCACGCGAAGCCGAACCCGCCGAGCACGGCCGCGACGATCCGCACGGCCAGGACGGCGGCGGGCACGCGCGCGTAGGCGAGCCGCTCCGGCGCGGCCCGGTGCCGCCCCCTTCCCTCGGCTCCGAGCGGCGCGCGGGCCGCGGGCAGGACCGCGGGTCCGGGCGACCCGGGAGGGTCCGGAGAGGCCGAAGCAGGCGCTCGGCCAAGGGCTTTGGGCGCGCACGGCCCCGGAGCCGTTACGGCGTCCGGCGGCGGAAGGCGCTCCCCGTCGGGATCCTCCTTCACGACCCGCCTCCCCGGTCGAGCGGCGCCAGGCGCGCCACCGGGTCCCCGGCGCCCGCCGGGTCCAGGCCGTCCGCGACAACCGCCGGGTCCAGGCCGTCCGCCGTGACAGCCGGGTGCCAGCCGTGCCGGTCGATCGCACGGGCCAGCGCCCGCACCATCCGCGGGTCGAACTGCGCCCCCGCACACCGCCGCAGCTCCGCCACGGCCGTGTCCACCGGCCGCGCCCTGCGGTAGGAGCGGGTCGAGGTCATCGCGTCGAAGGCGTCGGCGACCGCCACCACGCGCGCGTACTCCGGGATCCTCGCCCCGGCCAGCCCGCACGGGTAGCCGCGCCCGTCCATCCGCTCGTGGTGGTGCAGGATCGCCGCCCTCGCCTCCCCCAGGAAGCCGATCCCGCGGACCATCTCGTGCCCGTACTCGGGGTGGAGCTCGATGATCCGCCGCTCCTCCGGAGTGAGCGGCCCGTCCTTGCGGAGCAGCCTCGTCGGGACGCCCAACTTGCCGACGTCGTGCAGGATGCCCGCGAACCGCAGCACCTCCTGGCGGTGTTCGTCCATGCCGAGTTCGCGCGCGATCATCACCGAGGCGCGGCCCACGCGCTCGCTGTGGCCGCGCGTGTAGCGGTCCTTGATGTCCACGGCCTGGACCAGGGCCCTGATCGTGGCCTGGTGGGCGGCGCGCTCGCGGTGGTACTGCGCGAAGACCCAGCAGGAGACGTACATCGGCAGCAGCACCAGCAGCGAGGCCACCGGCCCGTACGGGCTGCGCCACAGCACCGCCATCATCAACCCGGCCAGCCCGTGCACCAGATACGGCGCGAGCGACCGCAGCAGCAGCCCGCGCCAGGCCGTACGGGGCGACCGGCGCTCGGCCGTCACGAGGATGCCCCCGTCGAGGACGGCGAGCACCAGGCAGAAGGCGGCGGCCCCGGCGCACGCGGGCAGCAGCGCGTACGGGAACCCGGCGGCGCCCAGGACGTCCCGGCCTCCTCCCGGGGAGGCCCCGAAGGCGTGCGCCGCCGCGCACGAGGCGAGGGGGAGCTGCCCGGCGTGCCACAACCGCCGCAGCCGCACGGGGTGTTGTTCGACGCGGCCGAGCAGCGCCCCGGGCACGGCGACCAGCGCGGCGGCCGAGGGCGGCAGCAGAAACGCTCCGGCGAGGAGCACGGGCACGAACGAGCCCATGCCGGTGGGCGCCCGGCGGCCCATGAACGGGCACCGGGTGAGCTGCTCGCACGCGGCGTACAGCAGCGCGAGGAGGGCGACCGCGCCCCAGGGGGTCCCGGCGCCGGGCCGCAGCGCGGGAGCGGCGCAGGCAGCGGCGGCCAGCACGGCGCACAGGATGTACGCGCGTGCTATGGGCGGCACCGCTCGCATGGCCACGTCCTCCCCCAGGTCGCCGCGCGCGGGTCGCGCACGCGTCAGGAAGGGGAGAATAGGCGTGCGCCCGCGCGTCGGCAGGCGCATGGCGGTATTGGCAGGTAGGGGAAGACCCGGTTCGCACCTTCGGGTGACGCGGGTGCGGTGCAGCCCGAATATGCCGTACGAGTACGGCAGTTACGCGTCGGTGGCCTCGGCGGCCCTCCGGGCGGCTTCCGCGGCCTTCTCCTCCTGGGCGGCCCGGTGTTCGGCCACGGCCTGCTCCAGGACCGTCTGCTCGGGCACGGCCTCACCGGCACGGATGAGCTCGATCCGGCCCATCACCTTGGACCGGAGGTCCACCGGTACGTCATCGTGGCCGCAGCAGCGCTTCACGAGCTTCTTGACGGCCTGCTCCAGGCCGTACTTCTCCAGGCAGGGCGAGCACTCGTCGAAGTGCTCCTTGAGCTTGGTGCTCTCGCCCTCGGGCATCTCGCGGTCGAGGAACTCGTAGAGGTGGTCGAGTACCTCGGAGCAGTCCGTCTCGTGCGGGTCTCCGCAGCTCATGTTCCCGAGCCTTTCCGGTCGTGCGACTCGGTCGGGGCGGCGCCCGCGCCCGCGGGGACGAGCCCGCGCTCACGGGCGTAGTCCTCCAGCAGACCGCGCAGTTGGCGGCGACCGCGATGCAGCCGCGACATCACCGTGCCGATGGGTGTAGCCATGATGTCCGCGATCTCCTTGTACGCAAAGCCCTCGACGTCCGCGAGATAGACCGCGATGCGGAACTCCTCGGGGATCGACTGCAGCGCGGCCTTCACGTCGGAGTCCGGCAGGTGGTCCAGCGCCTGGGACTCGGCGGAGCGCAGCCCGGTCGACATGTGCGACTCGGCGCGCGCCAACTGCCAGTCCTCGATCTCCTCGGCGGCGCTGCGCTGCGGCTCCCGCTGCTTCTTGCGGTAGGAGTTGATGAAGGTGTTGGTCAGGATCCGGTACAGCCACGCCTTCAGGTTCGTGCCCTCGCGGAACTGATGGAACGAGCCGTACGCCTTGGCGTAGGTCTCCTGCACCAGGTCCTCGGCGTCCGCCGGGTTGCGCGTCATGCGCAGCGCCGCGGAGTACATCTGGTCGAGGAAGCCCAGGGCGTCCCGCTCGAAGCGCGCGTTGCGCTCGGCGGCCGTCTCCTCGGGCCGGCCGTCGTCGGTCCCTGCCTCGGTGCCGGTGACCGGACCCACCTCCTCCAGCGACTCGGCGGAACCGGATGCGGACCCGCTCGAATCGGAGGATAGACGACGATCCATCCCGCCCGCCGCTCCACGGAGGGCAGGCCCCGCCGGCACCACCCTGCGCGACCACGGCACATCGGCGGTCTGCGGACGGGCCAAGCACTGGATCGAACCCATGCGGCGGTCTCCCTTTCCCGGTGCGGCTGCGTGCGGCTCCACGCGGACACCCCCCACAACGCGGGAGGCCCGCGGCGCATTCCCGCGTTGTGCCGGGGCCCGCCCGCCCCACGGATCCCGCGCGGGACCCGCCGGGACCTACGCGATCCCGTCCAGCCAGTCGGCGACCGCGCCGGTGATGACGGCGAGGGCCTCCTCGCGCGTACCCGGGGCCTTGGGGACGGCGAAGCCGTGGTCGCCGCCCGGGACTTCCACGAGGCGGATGCCCGGCGGGAACTCCCCGGGGCGCCCGAACGGGTCGCGCCCGCCCTGGACCACGAGCGTGGGCAGCCCGGCGCCGGTCAGCTCCTCGGCGCGCGACTTCTCCGGCCTGCCCGGCGGGTGCAGCGGGAACGACAGCGCCAGCACGGCACACGCGCCCAGACCCCGGCCCGTACGGCAGGCCACGCGCGCGCCCGCGCTGCGGCCGCCCGCGACGACCGGCAGCCCCGGCTTCTCCAAGGCGGGCCAGAGCGCCGTCCACGCGGCGTCCAGCGTCTTGGGGGCGGGCGCCACCTTCTTGCCCGCGACCCGCCAGGGCTGCTCGACGAGCGCCACGGTCACACCGCGGCCCGGCAGCGCCTCGGCCAAGGCCTGGAGGTCGCGCGCCTCGATGCCGCCGCCCGCGCCATGGCCCAGGGCCAGTACGAGCCGGGCCTTGCGGGCGCCGCGGTGCCAGGTGATACGGGCGTCCCCCGAGGGAGTGGGAACCGTCTCGGTCTCGATCACCCCTCCATACTCCCTCCCCATAGCCCCCTTCCCTGCCCATAGGACCCGGCATGGGGCCCCACTAGGACCCGGCATAGGGCCCACCCGGAGGAACACTCTCTATAGGCCCTGCCTCAAGAGGCCCGCCGCCGCAAGAGGCCCGCCCTAGAAGAGGGTCGCCTCCTCGGGCGCCGCCAACTCCCGCAACAGCTCGGGCCCGTTGTTGCGTACGTTGCTGACGTCCGTCGAGACCGGGTAGGCGCGCACCGTCCCGGCCGCCGGCGGCGCCAGCAGCGGGCGCAGGTCATCCGGTTCCGTCCGGGACGGGTCGAGCCAGGCGGACCAGCGGTCCTCCGGCAGCACGAGCGGCATCCGCGGGTGGATGTCGGCCAGCGAGCGGGGCCCGTTCTCGCCGGCCCCGCCGCCGGCCAGCGGTGTCGTCTCGGCCTCGGTCGTGACGACCGTGCACGTCACCCACCAGGCCCGCTGGTGGTCGCCGGGGAGGGTCGGGTCGCGCCAGAACTCGTAGAGCCCGGCCAGCGCCATCACCGAGCCGTCGGCGGGCGTGACGAAGTACGGCTGCTTGCGGGTCCGCTTCCGCCTGCCCTGCTCCTCCAGCTCGCGCTCGTCCGCCCCCGTGACCCACTCGTAGTAGCCGTCGGCGGGGAGCAGGCAGCGGCGGGCGGCGAAGGCCTGCCGGAAGGACGCCTTCTCGTGCAGCGACTCGGCGCGCGCGTTGATCATCTTCGCGCCGCCCTCGGGCGTCTTGGACCAGTACGGCACGAGTCCCCACCGCAGCGTGCGCAGCTGCCGTACGGGATCGGGCCGGTCCGACTGCTTGTCGGGCCGCTCCAGGACCGCGTGGACGTCCTTGGTCGGGGCGACGTTCCAGTCCGCGGCGAGGGTCTCCTCGGGCTCCCACTTCGCCACGCCGAACAGCCCGACCAGATCCTCCGGACTCCGGCTCGCCGCATACCGACCGCACATCTCGAACCACCCCTGTGACGCTCGACGTCTCACCCCCCGACGTCCCCGACGTCTAACACCCAACCATGCGCGAGCCCGTTAGTGCGCCACGCGGTAGCGGAGGTAGAGGACACCTGAGCCGAAGGTGCGGGTCTCGACGAGTTCGAGATCCACCCGGCGCTCGTGCCGGGGAAAGAACGGAATGCCGCCGCCGACCAGCACCGGGTGGACCATGGCCCGGTACTCGTCGATCAGACCCGACGCGGCCGCCTCGGCGGCGAGGGTCGCGCCGCCGATCGCGATGTCGCCCTCCCCCGGCTCGGCTCGCAACCGCTCGATCTCCTCCGCCAGGCCGCCGGAAGCCAGGCGGGCATTGCCCTGCACCGCCGACAGCGTGGTGGAGAACACCACCTTGGGGAGCGGGTTCCAGAGCGCGGCCCACTCGAGCTCCGCGTCGTCGAGCGATCGGTCCTGGTCGGCGGTCTCCCAGTACAGCATCGTCTCGTACAGCCGTCGTCCCATCAGGTGGACGCCCACGTCTCGAATCTCGTCGATCCAGAAGCGAAAGACCTCCTCGTCGGGCACCGTCCAGTCGAAGCCGCCGTCCGGCCCGACGATGTAGCCGTCAAGCGAGACACCCATCGCATACGTCACGTTGCGCATCAGCAGTCCTCCTCAGCGACGGGTTCGACCGTCTCGACCGCACATGGGTGCCACACTGCCACGACGCCGCGACCGGCGATGCCTCTCACGCCGCAACCGGCGACACGCCCGCACCCGTCTTCTAAGACACCTCCCGCAACGTCAGGCCCCCCGGGAGCCCGCCAGAAAACATCAAGGAGCCGCCCCTCCATGAACAGCACCGATCTCGGCGACCTGTGGGACCGCGTCACGGGAACCCAGCCCGACCCGGCCCTCTGGCTGGTGCTCGCGACGGCCGCCGCCGCGCTCGCCGCCGTGTCGCAGCGGACCGCCTGGCGGTTCAGCCGCAACGCGGTGACGATCGCCCACGAGGGCGGCCACGGCCTGGTCGCCCTGCTTACCGGCCGCCGCCTGGAGGGCATACGGCTGCACTCGGACACCTCCGGCCTCACGGTCTCGCGCGGCAGGCCCACCGGACTCGGCATGATCCTCACGGCGGCCGCGGGCTACACGGCCCCGTCCCTGCTCGGCCTGGGCGGCGCCTGGCTCCTGGCCTCCGGCCACATCACCCTGCTCCTGTGGGGAGCGATCGCGCTGCTCGCCGCGATGTTGGTGATGATCCGCAACGCGTACGGCGTACTGACCGTCGTCCTCACCGGCGCGGCCTTCTTCCTCGTCTCCTGGCTCACCGGCTCCGGCATCCAGGCGGCCTTCGCCTACGCCGCGGTGTGGTTCCTGCTCCTGGGCGGCGTGCGCCCGGTCTTCGAGCTCCAGGGCAAGCGCCGCCGAGGCGGCGCGCCGGACTCCGACGCGGACCAGCTGGCGCGGCTCACGAACGTCCCAGCGGCGCTGTGGCTGTTTCTCTTCTACGCGGTGACGCTCTGCTCGCTCATCGGCGGCGGTCGCTGGCTCCTCAACCTGTAGGAATCACCGAGCGGTTCCCCTTCCATCGCCGCGTTTCGGTCGGGTTCCGCCCCATATGATCAAGATCTGCGCACCGGTTGAGCCACTAAAGTGAGGGCCATGACCGGTAACCCCGCGCACACCGCCCTCTGGCCCGCCCCGCTCGCGTCCGCCCCCGTCGACGCGACCGTCACCGTGCCCGGATCGAAGTCGGTCACGAACCGCGGCCTCGTCCTGGCCGCGCTCTCCTCCGAACCTGGCTGGCTACGCCGCCCGCTGCGCTCCCGCGACACCCTCCTCATGGCCGAGGCGCTGCGCGCCATGGGCGTGGGCATCGAGGAGACCGTCTCCAGCACCTCCGGCGGCGGCCCCGACAGCGGCGAGGCCTGGCGCGTCATCCCGGCGGGCCTGCACGGCCCCGCGACGGTCGACGTCGGCAACGCGGGAACGGTCATGCGCTTCCTGCCGCCCGTCGCCGCCCTGGCCGACGGCCCGGTCCGCTTCGACGGCGACCCCCGTTCGTACGAGCGCCCGCTGCACGGCGTGATCGACGCGCTGCGCGCGCTGGGCGCCCGGATCGACGACGACGGGCGCGGCGCCCTGCCGATGACCGTGCACGGCGGCGGGGCCCTGGACGGCGGCCCGGTCGAGATCGACGCCTCCTCGTCCTCCCAGTTCGTCAGCGCGCTGCTGCTGTCCGCGCCGCGGTTCAACCAGGGCGTCGAGGTCCGGCACGTGGGCGACACCCTGCCCTCCATGCCGCACATCCGGATGACCGTGGACATGCTGCGGACCGCGGGCGCCCAGGTCGACACCCCGGAGGCGGGCGGCGAGGCGAACGTGTGGCGGGTCAAGCCGAGCGCGCTGCTCGGCCGGGACCTGGTCGTCGAGCCGGACCTGTCCAACGCCCAGCCGTTCCTTGCCGCGGCCCTGGTCACCGGCGGCCGGGTCACCATCCCCGACTGGCCCGAGCACACCACCCAGCCAGGTGACGCGCTGCGCGAGATCTTCACCGGGATGGGCGGTTCCTACGAACTCACCGACGCCGGGCTGACGTTCACCGGGAGCGGCCGGATCCACGGCATCGACGTGGACCTGAGCGACGTGGGCGAGCTGACCCCGGGCATCGCCGCCGTCGCGGCACTGGCCGACTCGGAGTCCGTGCTGCGCGGCGTGGGCCATCTGCGGCTGCACGAGACCGACCGCCTCGCGGCGCTCACCAAGGAGCTCAACGCGCTCGGCGGCGACGTCACCGAGACCGCCGACGGGCTGCGCATCCGCCCGCGCCCGCTGCAGGGCGGGGTCTTCCACACGTATGACGACCACCGGCTGGCCACGGCCGCCGCGGTCATCGGGCTCGCGGTCGAGGGCGTGCGGGTGGAGAACGTCGCGACCACCGCCAAGACGCTGCCCGACTTCCCCGACCTGTGGACGGCCATGCTGGGCCTCCCCTCGGGACCGGCCCCGGAAGCCCCCGGACCGAGAGTCTGAGGGCGTCCCGCGATGCGCCGCTACGGCAAGCACACCGATGAGGACGACGTCAGGGTCCGGCCGGGACGCAGGGGCAGCAGGCCGCGCACCAGCATCCGGCCCAAGCACGAGGACGCGGCCGAGGGCTTCGTCCTCACCGTGGACCGCGGTCGGCTGACCTGCCTGGTCGACGACCGCACGATCACCGCGATGAAAGCCCGCGAACTGGGCCGCAAGGGCGTCGTGGTGGGCGACCGGGTCGGCATCGTCGGCGACCTGTCCGGTGCCAAGGACACCCTGGCCCGGATCGTGCGCGTCGAGGAGAGCTCCTCGGTGCTGCGGCGCACGGCGGACGACGACGACCCGTACGAGCGCGTGGTGGTCGCCAACGC